>JAURFZ010000187.1 GCA_030834045.1 Burkholderiales bacterium | reverse complement strand
TGCCCAATGGATGGATTGCAGCTGCGCTTGTGATCACAGCCCTGGCTCTGGTCAATACGCGCTACCAAGAGCGTAGGCTTTTTGCCGAGTCGCAGCGGCTTGAGCGGCTTGTTGAGCGACGCGCCTCAGAGGTTGAAAACCTTGAGGTCGCGGTGGCGAGCCTCAAGACACCGGCCCGGCTCGAGCAGACAGCACGCTCGAATCTGGGCATGGTGCCCATTGGCTCTGAGCAGACCATCTACCTTCCGGCGCCTGTAACCAACGCACGACTGGCCGAGGCCTCACCTTGACCGTTCGCCCTACCGTGATCTGGCCAAGCTTTACGCCAGCCGGCAGGCAAGACCGCTCGCGCAAGCCTGCTGCCAAGTCGTCCGAGCGGCCACGTATTCTTGGCGCCAAGTCTGTGCGTCGGCCAGAGGGCAAAAAAGGATCGGCCGCCCCCGTTCGATCGGGCAAGGGTTCGGACCAGACCATTCTGACCTGGCGTGCGACGGCCGGGCGTTCTCAGTTTGTCTTGGGAATGTTGATGCTTGGCCTGGCAACGGTATGGGGCCGATCGTTTTATCTTCAGCAGGTCAGTCTGGATCAGTGGGAAAAGCGTGCTGCTAGCCGGTTTGAAAGGCTAAGCGTTCTGCCCGCCCCACGTGGACGGCTTCTTGACCGCAATGGTGATGTCCTTGCTGTCAGTCTCTCCGAGCATCGCGTGGGCATTGCGCCAAAAGTCTTGGATGTTCGACACCCTCGACTTGGACAATTTGCTGAGATTCTCGGCATGCCTTTGCAAGACCTGCAGGCGCGTGTCAAGGGCACGCCCCGGTTCTTCTATCTCGCCTCTGGGCTTGAACTGACCAAGGCCGATCAGATTCGGGCGCTTCGTATCCCCGGCATTGAGCTTGAGCAGGAGTTTCAGCGTTACTACCCCCACGGAGCCGCCTTTGCCAACCTTATTGGCTTTACTAATAGCCAAGACCAAGGCCTTGAGGGCCTTGAGCGCCAGATGGAAAACACCTTGCGCGGGGCAAACGGCGAGGAGCGACTGGTCGTCGATGGCCGCAGTCAGGCTTTTGGCCAGAAGACCATGAGGCTCGCGGTACCGGGTGAGGACATTCGTCTTTCATTGGATGCAGGGATCCAGGCCATTGCTTATCAGGCAGCTCAAGAGGCATGGCGCCAGCATCAGGCGAAGTCGGTCTCGGTGGTGGTGGTTGACAGCCGAACCGGCGAGCTTCTTGCCCTCTCAAATGCCCCCTCCTTTGATCCTGACCAGCGCGGGCAGCTCGATGCAACAAGGGTCCGTAACCGTGCGGCCGCCGATTTGTTTGAGCCCGGTTCCACCATGAAGCCTTTTGTGGTTGCAGCGGCCCTTGATGCTTCGCTGTTTGAGCCCTCAACATTCATCTCGACGGGCAACGGCCGCATGACGATTGGGCGGCGAACCATACGCGACACCAAGGCGCACGACCGACTTACCGTGACCGAGGTTATAAAAAAATCCAGCAACGTCGGCATGGTTCAAATCTCACGAGGCCTGCCTTCCGCAGC
Organism: Burkholderiales bacterium; assembly: GCA_030834045.1. Taxonomy (GTDB): domain Bacteria; phylum Pseudomonadota; class Gammaproteobacteria; order Burkholderiales; family Burkholderiaceae_A; genus Hahnella. The sequence continues at coordinate 1,131 of JAURFZ010000187.1, read as the reverse complement.
CATGTACGACACCTTTACAAGCCTTGGCTTTGGTAAGCCAACGCGCCTGCAGTTTCCTGCAGAGGCCTCTGGCCGGCTAAGACCCTGGCAGTCATGGCAGCCCATTGATAAGGCAACCATCTCCTATGGCTATGGCCTTTCTGCATCCTTGTTGCAGATGGTTCAGGCCTACACCGTCTTCGCCCGTAACGGCGACATGGTTGATCTGCGCATGACTCCGGTGAATGGGCCTGTCGTGGGCACCCCCATTTTTAGTGCAAAAACTGCTGCAGCGGTTCGAGAGATGCTGTCTCAGGCCGCCGGCCCGGAGGGCACGGGCTCCCGCGCGCAGCTTGAGGGCTTTCAGGTTGCAGGAAAAACGGGAACAGCACACAAGACTGAGAACGGTGGCTATGCCAAGGACCGCTACATCGCGTCTTTTGTTGGGTTTGCGCCCGCCTCTGCGCCAAGGCTTGTCATTGGCGTGATAGTGGATGAGCCGACCAGGCAAGGCCATTACGGTGGCGAGGTGGCTGCACCCGTTTTCGCAAGGGTTGCCGGCGACAGCCTAAGGCGTATGCAGATGTCGCCCGACCCTGCGGTTCGTGTTCAGCCCACCCGTGTGGGTCAAGAAGAGGGCATTCTTTGATACATCCCCTGGCCATTGAAGACGCAAAGAGCGCGCTCTACGCCGAGCAGCTTCGGAAAGACTGCACAGGCCAGCTCGTCTCCCAGGTTCAAAGGCTTGTTGAGGGTGACTGGCTTTTGGCACTGCCTGGCAAGCAGATGGGCCTGCAGTTGCTGCTTGCAGCCTGCCTTGAGAAGGCTGCCGCAGGCATGGTGCTGGATGCAAGTCATGCCCAAGCGGTTGACGCCTGGAAGGCCGATCAGTCAGCCCCTGGCAACAGCCGCAGGGCGAGCCTTTCCGTACTCTACGTCGAGCAGCTTCGCCAGAGGGCGGGCCTGATTGCCTCTTACTTCTATCGGCAGCCCTCACGTTCCCTTAAAGTCACCGCCGTGACTGGCACCAATGGCAAGACAACAGCCTGCTACGCACTTGCCCGCAGCCTTGCGCTGCTTGGTGCGAAGTCGGCCTGCCTGGGCACTCTGGGTATTTTTAGTTTCGAGCCGAGACGGCCGCGGGCTTTCGAT
>JAURFZ010000186.1 GCA_030834045.1 Burkholderiales bacterium | reverse complement strand
TGGCAACCTCCACCCCCGACATGGTCTTCCCCTCTACGGCCTGCCGGCTGCAGCACAAGCTTGGCATTAGACAGTGCGTGTCCTTTGATCTGCAGGCGGTCTGCAGTGGCTTTGTTTACGCGCTTGCCACAGCAGACCTTTTCATTCAAACAGGCCAGGCAAGAACGGCCCTGGTTGTGGGTGCGGAGACCTTCTCACGCATTCTCGATTTCAACGATCGAGGCACCTGTGTCTTGTTTGGCGACGGTGCGGGTGCGGTGGTCTTAAAGGCAAGCGATACCCCCGGAATTCTTGCGCACAAACTCTACGCCCGCGCGGAGCACGAAGGCATTCTGAATACGCCCGGTCAGCTTGCCCATGGCAACGTCTGCGGCTCGCCCTTTTTAACCATGGATGGCCAGGCTGTTTTTCGTCTGGCCGTAGAGGTGCTCGAGTCATCCGCCCGCGAGGTAGCGAGTCTGGCCGGTCTTGACCTTCAGGCCATCGATTGGTTTATTCCTCATCAGGCCAACCGCCGAATCCTTGCCATGGTGGGCAAGCGGCTTCAGATCCCCGAGTCACGACTTATCGCCACTGTGGGTCAGCATGCCAACACCTCGGCCGCCTCAGTCCCCCTAGCCTTCGATGCAGCGCGCCGCGATGGTCGTCTGAAGGCTGGCCAGACCCTCATGCTTCAGGGGGTTGGTGGTGGCTTTACCTGGGGCGCAGTGGCGCTCACGCTTTAAATTCAACAGTTTCACTGAAGGAAGGGTTCTTACGTCAATGCGCATGGCTTTTCTTTTCCCTGGTCAAGGGTCTCAATCGGTTGGAATGCTCGAGGGTTTTAAGGGCGCAAAGGTTGTCGAACAGGTTGTGCAGCATGCCTCATCGGCCATCGGTCAAGACCTTCAGGCCCTCATTGCCAACGGCCCAGTCGAAGAGCTCAACCTCACTGTGAACACTCAGCCGGTCATGCTTGCCTGCAGCCTGGCTTTTTTCCGGGCCTATCAGGCGGCAGGTGGCCCCCTGCCAAGCTACTTCGCGGGGCATAGTCTGGGCGAGTACACAGCCTTAGTTGCCGCCGGTGCCCTTGAGGAAAGTGAAGCCGTTCAGCTTGTACGTTTTCGGGCACAGGCCATGCAGCAGGCGGTGCCACCCGGCCTGGGAACCATGGCTGCTATTTTGGGCCTTGAGGGCGAGAAGGTGGATGGCCTTTGCAAAGCGGTATCAAAACCGGGGGCGGTGGTTGAGGCGGTCAATTTCAACTCTGACGATCAGACTGTTATTGCAGGACACACAGAAGCTGTTCGCCTTGCCTGCGATGAACTTAAGCAGGCGGGCGCGAAGCGCGCCTTAGCCTTGCCGGTTTCGGCGCCCTTCCACAGCAGTCTGCTCGAGCCTGCTGTGCATCAGCTGCGAGCGCGCCTGACGGGTATTCACTTCAAGCCTCAGGCCTGCCCTGTATGGCATAACCTTACTGGCTTGCCCATGCAGGCCTCGGAGTCTTTGGTCGAACTTTTAAGTAAGCAGGCCATGAGTCCAGTGCGCTGGGTGCAGACCATTCGCGGGCTTGCCCATGAAGGTGTGACGCATTTTGTGGAGTGCGGTCCTGGCAAGGTTCTTACCGGCCTTACTAAAAAAATTGCACCGTCTGCCCAAGCCTTTTCGATTAACGACGAGCAGTCCCTTCAAACAACTCTGGAAAGCCTGAAAGCCGTATGACAGACCTCACAGCAAACTCAGTGCGGGTTGCACTGGTTACAGGAGCAAGCCGAGGCATTGGTCGAGCCATTGCTCTGGCGCTCGCGGACCACGGCTACCTGGTCATTGGCACTGCAACCTCCGATGCCGGCGCAGAGGCTATTGGACAGGCCTTGGCAGCCATGCCGGTTGCGGGTCACGGGCTGTGCCTGAACGTAAACGAGCCGGGAGCCTGCGAGACCGCAGTTGCCGACATCGTTAAACGCCATGGTCGGCTCGATGTCCTGGTGAACAACGCCGGCATAACGCGAGATAACCTTGCACTGCGCATGAAGGACGAGGAGTGGCAGGATGTGATTGATACCAATCTCTCTGCGGCCTTTCGTCTTGATCGTGCCGTCCTCAAGCCCATGGTGAAGGCCCGATGGGGGCGCATTCTTCACATCACGTCGGTTGTGGGTACCAGCGGTAATCCGGGGCAGATTAACTATGCAGCCTCAAAAGCAGGCCTTGGCGGGCTTAGCAGGTCGCTTGCCCGTGAGGTGGGCAGTCGAGGTATTACGGTGAACTGCATTGCCCCCGGGTTCATTCAAACGGACATGACCGATGCCTTGTCGCAGGAGCAAGTAAAGACGCTGGTTGACCAAATTCCTCTTCAACGGCTTGGAACTGTCAGCGATATTGCCGCTTCTGTCGTCTTTTTGTGTTCTGAGGGTGCTTCCTACATTACGGGAACTACCTTGCATGTGAACGGCGGCATGGTGATGTCCTGATACAATCGCCTCGCGTTATTTGAAAATCCGTCAGGATTAAAAAAGGGAAAAACCATGGAAGACATTGAAAAGCGCGTCAAAGCAATTGTGTCGGAGCAATTGGGCGTAAAGCTTGAAGATATTAAAAACGAGTCGAAGTTCGTCGATGACCTTGGCGCAGACTCACTGGACACTGTGGAGCTTGTCATGGCCCTAGAAGATGCCTTTGAGTGTGAAATTCCCGACGAGGAGGCCGAGAAAATAACC
>JAURFZ010000185.1 GCA_030834045.1 Burkholderiales bacterium | reverse complement strand
AACGCTCGCCGCTTCTGGGGCTTCCAGTCATTCACAAAGATGTTCTAGTCACCAAGGGCTGGCCTACCACGGCAGGCTCAAAGATTCTTGAAAACTACCAAAGCCCGTTTAATGCCCAGGCGGTTGATCAGCTTCAGTCTGCGGGTATGGTCTGCCTGGGCAAGGCCAACTGCGACGAGTTCGCTATGGGATCGGCCAATGAGCATTCCGCCTACAAGGCGGCATGCAACCCTTGGGACACCGATCGCATTCCGGGCGGGTCTTCAGGTGGCTCGGCCGTGGCCATTGCCGCGGGGCTTGCACCGGCTGCAACGGGAACCGATACCGGTGGCTCGATTCGTCAACCCGCCGCCATGTGTGGCATTACTGGCATTAAACCAACCTACGGACGGGTCTCGCGTTGGGGGCTTGTAGCCTATGCATCAAGCCTCGATCAGGCTGGGCCCATGGCGCGAACGGCGCAGGACTGCGCCTGGATGCTCTCGGCCATGGCGGGCTTTGACCCGAAAGACTCCACCAGCCTGAATCAGCCTTCGGAGGACTTCGCCAGGCTTTTGGGCAGGCCCATGACGCAGGACGCCAACGCAGAGCAGCCCTTGCGAGGCCTGCGCCTGGGTATGCCAAGCCAGTATTTTTCGAACCAGACCTCGCCTGCCGTGGCCAAGGCCATTGAAGCCGCCTTAAAGGTCTTGCGGGGTCTGGGGGCCGAGACGCTGGAGGTGGATCTGCCACGCACGGAGCTCTCGCTGCCTGCCTATTACGTGATTGCCCCAGCCGAGGCCTCGAGCAATTTGTCGCGGTTTGATGGGGTTCGTTATGGCCATCGGTCCGAAAAAGCCACTGATCTTGATTCGCTTTATTGCCTAAGCCGCACCGAAGCCTTCGGGCCAGAGGTTCGCCGCCGCATTCTTCTCGGAAGTTATGTGCTCTCGCACGGTTACTACGATGCCTACTACCTCAAGGCGCAGAAGGTCCGACGGCTTGTGGCCATGGATTTTGACCGTGCCTTTGAGCGTTGCGATTTTATTGTCGGACCGGTCTCGCCCGTAACCGCTTGGCGCCTGGGTGAGAGTCCTGCGCTTGAGGCGGCAAAAGACAACCCCCTGCTCGCGGAGTATCTGTCCGATATCTTCACCCTTGGGGCGAGCCTCTCAGGGCTACCCGCCATGTCCATGCCCTGCGGTTTTGAATCCATTGAAGGCGGTCGTCGTCTTCCCGTGGGCTTGCAGCTGATTGGCCCGCGGTTTGAAGAGGCCAAGATGCTGGCCCTTACCGATCATTTTCAGAGGGCGACCGACTTTCATGACCAGACGCCAAAGCTCTCGGGAGCCCAGCCATGACCACCTGGGAGATTGTTGTCGGTCTTGAGACCCATACGCAGCTTAAGACTCAAAGCAAGATGTTCTCACCCGCCCCCACAACCTTTGGGGCGCAGCCCAACACGCAGGCCCACCCCATCGACCTTGCCCTTCCCGGGGTTCTGCCGACCCCCAACCTAGGCGCCATCGACTGCGCCATTCGTTTCGGGCTTGCCGTTGGCGGCAAGATTGCACGCCGCTCTGTTTTTGCCCGCAAAAATTATTTCTATCCTGACCTGCCCAAGGGCTACCAGATTAGCCAGTTTGAACTGCCTGTGGTTGAAGGTGGGAGCCTGTCCTTTAGCCTTCCTGATGGCTCTGAACGGACCGTGCAGCTAACTCGCGCCCACCTGGAGGAGGATGCGGGCAAGTCAATTCACGAGGGCCTGGCAGGGCTTGCGCCCCAGACCTCGGGCATTGACCTAAACCGCGCAGGCACACCCTTGCTTGAAATTGTGACTGAGCCCGTTATGCGTTCGGCCCAAGAAGCGGCCGCCTACGCACGGGCCCTTCACGGCCTGGTTACCTGGATGGACATCTGCGATGGCAATTTGCAAGAAGGTTCGTTTCGGTGCGATGCCAATGTTTCGGTCAGGCCCAAGGGCAGCGATGCGTTTGGCACCCGCTGTGAAATTAAAAACATCAACTCCTTTCGTTTCCTTGAGCGGGCGATTGAATACGAGGCCGCACGCCAGATTGAGCTGATTGAGTCAGGAGGCCAGGTTCGCCAAGAGACGCGGCTTTTTGACCCCGATCGCGATGAGACCCGGCCGATGCGCTCCAAAGAAGACGCCCACGACTATCGGTATTTCCCTGATCCCGACCTGCCCACGCTTTTTATTGATGAAAAGACCATCGACCAGGTTCGGCAGTCCATGCCCGTTCTTCCCGAGCAGGCACGCGCAAAGCTTGTAGAGCAGTTCAGCCTGTCGGTTCAGGATGCGGGCCTTATTACATCCGGCCGCGACGCGCTTCTTTATTTTGAGCAGACCCTTGCTGCCCTCTCAAGCCTCTGTTCGCTCTCGGCAGACAAGGCAGCCAAGCTTGTCGTGAACTGGATGGCCGCCGACCTTTCAACCTTCTTGAATCGATCCGAAGGCCTTGGCTACGCCCAGGCGCCTGTGACGCCCTTGCGTTTGGCTTCACTGCTTCAGCGCCTGGAGGACGGAACGATTTCATCGAAGATGGCCCGCGATTTGTTTGGCCAGCTGTGGCAAGACCCCCAGCAGACCGTGGATGGCCTGATAGAGTCGCAGGGCCTGCATCAGGTTCAAGACACCGGCCAAATTGACGGCTGGGTGGAGGAAGTGATTGCGGCAAATCCCAAGATGGTGGAGGAGTTCAAGGCGGGCAAGGACAA
>JAURFZ010000184.1 GCA_030834045.1 Burkholderiales bacterium | reverse complement strand
CGCAGCCCAGCTTCAACGGTTACCCTCCATGATTCTCTGGGGGCCGCCTGGGGTTGGCAAGACCACCCTGGCAAGGCTCTTGGCTCAGGCTGTGAATGCCCGGATGCTTAGCCTATCGGCCGTGCTCTCTGGCGTTAAAGAGATTCGTGAGGCCGTGGCTCAGGCCGAGCTTTGGCAAGGGCAGGGCGAGCGGGTTGTTGTCTTCGTTGATGAAGTTCACCGGTTTAACAAGTCTCAGCAAGATGCCTTCTTGCCGCATGTGGAGTCTGGTCTTTTTGTTTTCGTTGGTGCAACCACCGAGAACCCTGGGTTTGAGGTGAACTCCGCGTTGTTGTCTCGGGCCCAGGTCTTTCGGCTGGAATCGTTAAGTGCGGATGATCTAAGACAGATTCTTCTACGAGGTCTTGAGGCACTTGAGCATGCCGCCCCCTTGCTGTCTGAGGATGCACAGGCGCTGCTTATTGCCACGGCAGACGGCGATGGTCGAAAGCTTCTGAACCTCCTTGAAATGCTTGCCCAGGTTCAGGCCAAGCAGGGCGAGGACGAGGACCACGAGGGCAATACCGCTGCAGCCGCCGCTTCCACTGCTGAGGCTTGTCAGCCCGAGCCGCTTGGCATCGAAGCCCTTCAGGCCATGCTGCCTGCCTTGCAGCGCCAGTTTGATAAAGGGGGCGACGCCTTCTACGATCAAATTTCTGCGCTTCATAAATCCGTGCGTGGAAGCGACCCCGATGCCAGCCTTTACTGGCTTGCTCGCATGCTTGATGGCGGTGCCGACCCTCGTTACATTGCACGTCGGCTTATTCGTATGGCGAGCGAGGACATAGGCCTTGCCGACCCGCGAGCACTGACCTTATGCCTTGAGGCCGCTCAGGCCTACGAGCGCCTGGGTTCACCTGAAGGCGAGCTTGCCCTTGCCCAGGCCACTGTCTTTCTGGCGGTGGCTGCAAAAAGTAATGCTGTCTACACCGCATGGAAGTCCGCCCAGCGTTATGTGCAAGAGCAGGGCTCAATGCCCGTACCCAACCACCTTCGCAATGCACCCACCCGTCTTGCAAAAAGCATGGGTCATGGGGCGGACTATCGCTACAGCCATGATGAGCCCGATGCCTTTTCGGCCGGTCAGCGCTACTTCCCCGATGCGGTGTTGAAGCCCCCCATTTTCTATTCGCCAGTGCCGCGTGGCCTTGAAAGTAAAATGGCAGAAAAACTTGCTGAATTACGTCGTCGCAACTAAAAAGCCAACTTCCATTCGGGCTGCGGCACAAGCTAAGCGCTATCAAAGGCTTTCTTGGGCCGGGCCCCTGACCTTAGGATTTTTATGATTGACATTCAACTTCTGCGCCGTGACATTGACTCCGTGGCCCAACGTCTTGCGCAGCGTGGTTACGAGCTCGATGTTGTTGCTTTCAATGCGCTTGAGGCGGAACGAAAAGAGCTTCAGCTTAGAACCGAGGCCCTGCAGGCCAGCCGCAACGCCTTGTCGAAGCAAATTGGTCAGGCCAAGGCCAAGGGCGAAGATGCGCAGTCGCTTATGGATCAGGTGGCAGGCATTCCTGCAGAGCTTGACCGTGTGAATGAGTTGTTGAATCAGGTGCAAAGCCGGTTAGACATTTGGCTTGCCACCATTCCCAACCTGCCTCACGCCTCGGTTCCTGTGGGCGAATCGGCTGACCAGAATGTCTATGTGCGTGACTGGGGTGGCCTGCCCACGTTTGATTTCAGCCCCAAAGACCATGTTGAGCTTGGTGAACCCTATGGGCTTGATTTTGAAGCAGGCGTAAAACTTTCGGGCTCGCGCTTTGTTTTTATGAAAGGGCCCATTGCGCGGCTTCACCGAGCCATTGCCCAGTACATGCTCGACATTCAAACCGGTAAGCATGGCTACACCGAGTGCTACACACCCTACATTGTGAACAGTGAAACGCTCTTTGGCACGGGGCAGCTGCCCAAATTTGCTGACGACCTTTTTGCCGTGAAGAAGGGGGGCCAAGACAGCGAGGGCGAGATGCTCTACCTCATTCCAACCTCCGAGGTCTCACTTACGAACATGGTGCGTGGCGCGCTGCTTGAAGAGTCCGAGCTTCCCATTCGCCTCACTGCGCACACCCCATGCTTTCGCAGCGAGGCGGGTTCTTATGGGCGCGATACACGGGGCATGATTCGTCAACACCAGTTCGACAAAGTAGAGATGGTGCAGCTTGTTGGGGCCGATGCCTCCTACGAGGCCTTAGAGGCAATGGTGGGCCATGCCGAGGCCATTCTTCAGGGCCTTAAGCTTCCCTACCGCGTCATGCTGTTGTGCACCGGCGACATGGGCTTTGGTGCTGCAAAAACCTACGACCTGGAAGTCTGGCTGCCCTCGCAAAAGGCCTACCGCGAAATTTCAAGTGTTAGCAACTGCGAGGCCTTCCAAGCGCGACGTATGCAGGCCCGTTATAAGCGCACCGTGGAAAACGGCAAGATCAAAAATGAACCCATTCATACATTGAACGGGTCAGGCCTTGCTGTGGGTCGCGCGCTCGTGGCTGTGCTTGAGAACTACCAAGAGGCCGACGGCCGCGTGCGTATTCCCGAGGTGTTGAAGCCCTACATGGGCTGTGAGGCGGGGAACTACTTAGGCGAGTGAAACAGGTGTTTGGCAAGCTGGCTTCCACTCTGCCAGGCGCCCTCAACACGCCCGCTCGTAAGCCAGTCGCCACAGACACCCAGTTGACTTGACTCATCCCACAAGTGGTTGGTCGT
>JAURFZ010000183.1 GCA_030834045.1 Burkholderiales bacterium | reverse complement strand
ACGCTGATTCGGGATATCAACGATGCGGGGCTCGTACTTCGCGATCTGCAGACGCGGCAGAACTCGCTTGAAGATATTTTTGTGGGCCTAGTGACGAAACAGGAGCGCGCGGCATGAACTGGCAGGCCATTCGTGCGATCTATGTCTTCGAGATGGCGCGATTTTTCCGTACCTTGCTGCAAAGCTTCGTATCGCCCGTTATTTCCACCTCGCTTTATTTCGTGGTCTTCGGTGCCGCCATCGGCAGTCGCATCGACGAGGTCGAGGGTGTGCCCTACGGCGCGTTCATTGTGCCGGGGCTGATTATGCTCTCGGTAATGACGCAGGCGATTTCGAATGCAAGCTTTGGAATCTATTTCCCGAAATTCATTGGCACGATCTACGAACTGCTGTCGGCACCGATCAACTTCCTAGAGATTGTTATGGGGTATGTAGGGGCAGCGGCCACCAAGGCGCTATTCATTGGAGTGGTCATACTTGGCACGTCGGCGCTTTTTGTGGACCTGTCAATTAAGCACCCCTTTGCGATGTTGCTGTTTCTTGTGCTGACCTGCCTGAGCTTTTCCTTATTTGGCTTCATTATTGGCATTTGGGCGGGCAATTTCGAGGAGCTTCAATTGGTTCCACTGCTTATCGTGACGCCTTTGGTGTTTCTCGGTGGAGCGTTCTATTCGATCTCGATGCTGCCTCCGGTGTGGCAGACCGTCTCATTCTTCAACCCGGTGGTCTATCTGGTGTCTGGTTTTCGCTGGTCGTTCTTTGGCCAGGCCGATGTGCCTATTGGTGTGAGCCTGCTTGCCATCGCTGGCTTTACCCTGCTGTGCCTTGCGATTATTGGATGGATCTTCAAGACGGGCTGGCGAATTCGGCAATAGCACGTCCGTTCGCCCTTTGCAGAACTTCTCTACAAATCGGTCGCTATCACAACATTACCGGTTGCCGCCCCTGATTCAAGGTATTCGTGGGCCAAAGCCGTGTCATCGAGTGAAAAGCTCTTGTCTATATTTGCATAGGGTGGTGCAAGCCCCGGTCTATCTGCCTCGCCCCCCGCTAACCAGAGAAAGATGTCCGATAGGGCTGCTTGCAAGTCGGCAGGCAGCAGTTCATACATAAACACCCAACGAAGGGTCTGGTTTTTCATCATGAATGCATAGAAGGGCAGCGTTGGCATTGGTTGAAGGTCTGAGGCGTAACACGAAATGACTCCGTGAGGTCGTAGCACCTTGAGGGTGGTTGGAAGGTTCTGACCGAAGGCTACTTCAACGATTCGATCAACACCAAGTCCTTCGGTAAGCGAAAGAATCTTTTCTGCTGCATCTTCTTCTTTGTAATTGATAATGTGGTGGGCACCTGCCTTTTGAGCATGTTTAGCCTTTTGAGGCGTACTTACTGTGGTGATTACGCGTGCGCCCCCCCAGAGGGCCAGTTGAATTGCGCAATGCCCTACCGCGCCGGCTCCGCCTTGTATAAGAAGCGTCTTTCCAGCAATCGGCCCATCGGAGAAGAGCGCCCGGTGTGCAGTAAGGGCTGGTATACCAATGCATGCACCATCGGCAAGATCTACTCTGTCTGGCAAGGGCTGCACAAGCCTAGAGGGAAGCACCACCTCTTGTGCGTTGGTACCAAAAGGCCTCTTCCATTGGGCATTAAAGACCCAGACACGGTCGCCGACTGCATGCCCAGTTACTTTGCTTCCGACTTCACTTATATGTCCAGCACCGTCGCTGTTGGGGATAATTGTCGGAAAGGCGTGTGGTTGACCGTTAAAGCCCACTCGGCGCTTGAGGTCGGAGGGGTTAAGGCCAGAAAAGGCAAGCCTGACGCGCACGTCGAGTTCACCAAGAGGTTGCCTGGGCTGCTCGCCAACCTGAATGACTTCACGAGCTAAGCCCTGCCTTTCGTACCATGCTGCTTTCATGACATTCTTTCCTTCTCTAAGTCGCGGTGAGGTGCTGTGGGATTTTTAGAGGTGATTTTAGAAATCTACTTTAAATAGGCAGCTAATGATTTTCATTAAGCGGATAGTATCAATACCGCCCTCCGTAACGCGCTTGAAGGTAAACGCAATTTGCAAATGCGCAGTTCGATAGGAATACTATCGGGACCTCAAAATTAATATTCTTACAAAAGAAGAAAAACATGTTTTCAGCCTTCCTACGTAGCCTTGCTTTATTCGTTTCTTGCATGACCCTCACGGCATTTGCCTCAGAGCCGGTCTTTGTTCCTCGCGCCTCGCAGGTCGCGACCAATGTCTATGCCATTGTTGGCCCCCTTGGCCAGCGCAGCACAGCCAATGCAGGGCTTAACGCCAACTACGGGTTTATCGTTGCCCCAAACGGAGTCATTCTTATTGACAGTGGCGCAAGCGCCTACAGTGCCGCCATGCTTGAGGCCGCCGTGAGGCAGGTAAGCACTCAGCCCATTCGCTGGGTACTTAATACAGGCTCGCAAGATCATCGCTGGCTTGGTAATGACTACTTCGCGAAGAAGGGTGCCCAGATCCATGCAATGGCGGGTACGGTGAAGACCCAACGGGCCTCCGCGCAGCAGCAGCTCGATGGACTAAAGCGTTTTGTTGGTGAGCAACTGGTGGGCACCGCACCGTTTTTTTCTCAGCATGTTCATTCAGCGCCTGAGCTCTCTTTGGTGATTGACGGAGTTCGTCTGCAGTGGATTGAAACCAATGCGCATTACCCTGGCGACACCATGATTCACCTGCCGGACAGTTCGGTGGTGTTTACAGGCGATCTCGTTTA
>JAURFZ010000182.1 GCA_030834045.1 Burkholderiales bacterium | reverse complement strand
ACCCGTATTGACCCTCACGTAAAAGACCAGGCCGCCCAGACCCTAGAGGCCATGGGTTTGTCTGTTTCAGATGCTGTGCGCATCCTGCTTACACGCATTGCAAAAGACGGCATGCTGCCCTCTGGCCTGATTCCCGATGCTGCCCTTCATGATGCCTGGGTGCGCAAAAGCATTCTTCAGTCGCTAAACGAGAAAGACGGGGACTTGCGTAACGCCGAGGTGAAAGCGGTGTTTGCGACCCGGCGAAAGGCCAAGACAGCAAAGTCCAGCTAAGTTCCAAATAGTACGGGGACCATGGCTAAGCCTTTCTCCCTTCGGTGGAGTCGTTTTTCGGTAGCCGATCGCCTAGCCATTCTTGACTATCTGGATGAGCGTAATCCGCAGGCCGCCTCGGCGAACGACCTGGCGATAGAAAAGCAGATCGAGCGTTTGCGCAGGTTCCCCATGCTGGGAAGGACCGGGCGTATTGAAGGCACACGAGAGCTTATGATTAAGGGAACGCCCTACTTTGTGGCCTATCAGTTGGAACGATCAACCATTCGCATTCTTCGGATTCTTCATACGTCCCAGCTCTGGCCACCCGGTTCCGATTAAATGCATAGCTACTACGATTGCTTTTTTCAGTTTTAATTCACTTATTTCATTCCGAAAGCCCGCCATGAACCGAGTCAAACTGCATCTTGTCACTAGCCAGCAGCCGGCTGCGCTTATTCGTCTGGCACGTTTTTTAAATGCTCACGGTGTGGGCTTTGAGGCGGGCGCAACATTTATTAAGTTTCCTAGGGGTGAAGAGTCAGCCGACGCCTTGCTGGGTCCTCTGAAAGCGGCGGGTTTCAAGCCGGTACCCGTAATTGACGACTTCATGCCCGAAACGGACGCCAACTTCGAAGAGGGTGTGAAGGAGTTGCTTGCCCAAGAGGCTCAGGCACGGGCCGCGGCAAGCTGCGGACATGACCATGCGGCTGGCGAGACCTGCGACCACGACCACGATCATGCGCACAGTCACGACCATGGCGATGGGCATACGCAGAGCCACGGTCACGATCACGCCCATGATCACGATCATTCGCACAGTCGCGACCATGGCGATGGGCATACGCACGACCACGGTCACTCCCACAAACACGATCACAAGCATGGCCACTAGACCGGTTATCCGTATTCGCGGAGCCCGGCAGAACAACTTAAAAAACATCTCGATCGACCTCCCCACGGGGGAGTTAATTGTTGTCACGGGCGTCTCGGGCTCGGGCAAGAGCTCTTTGGTTTTTGACACACTTTATGCCGAAGGTCAGCGACGTTATGTCGAAACCTTTTCAGCCTATGCCCGGCAGTTTTTAGACCGGATGGACAAGCCTCTGGTGGACGCCATTGAAGGCGTTCCACCGGCAATTGCCATCGACCAGACCAACCCCGTGCGCACCTCCAGGTCAACGGTGGGCACCATGACCGAACTGGCCGATCACCTGAAACTCTTGTATGCAAGGGCGGCAACCTTGGTCTGCCCAGGCTGCAACAAGCCTGTTCAGAACGACACGGTGGATGGCATTGTTATTTTTATTACCAGTCAACCTGCGCGAACCAAGGTATTCATCACCTTTGAGCGGGAGGCCCCGGAATCGCTTGACGATGCTCAGCTTGAAGAATGGCTCTCGGCCCAAGGCTTCACGCGGGTGCATGCCCGTGAGGGAAACAAGGTGCGGGTGGTGGCCGACCGACTGGTTCTTTCGGAGGATGTGGATCGTTCGCGCATGACAGAGGCGGTTGAGACCGCGATGCGCTATGGCGAGGGGCAGTGTCAGGTCATTCTTGACGAGAAGCTTCTTCGCTTCTCAAGCCAACTCAGTTGCGCAGGCTGCAACAGGTTCTTCAAACCCCCTCGGCCTGCCCTCTTCTCGTTTAACTCGCCCATTGGTGCCTGCGACGCGTGCCGCGGCTTTGGCCGGGTTATTGGCATTGACGCAGGGCTTGTAATTCCCGATGAATCGCTAAGTCTTGAAGAGGGTGCTATCAAGCCCTGGCAGTCGAAGTCGTATCTGGACTGCCAGAAAGAACTGCTTACCCATGCAAAGCGGCGCGGTGTAGCAACCGACATTGCCTGGCAAGACCTGCCCCAAGAGCATCGTGACTGGGTCTTTAGCGGGGATGACGGCTGGAAGGGTAACTGGACCAAGCAGTGGTATGGCATTCATCGATTCTTTGAACACCTGGAGTCGAAGGCCTACAAGATGCATGTGCGTGTGCTGCTGTCGCGGTATCGGTCGTACACCGAATGCCCCGCCTGCCATGGCGCACGGTTAAAGCCCGAGGCCCTGAACTGGAAGATCTCGGGCAAGACACTTGCCGAGGTGATGGCGCTTTCCATTGACGAGGCCATGCAATGGATGAAGGGTGTGGCTGCTGACCTTGGGCTGAGCGAGCCGCTACCCTTTCATTTAGAAAATATTGAGGCTGGAAGCATGCCTAAGCATGTTGAAGGCATGGAAATGAGCGCAGCAGGGTCCGCCCGCAACGCAGCAGCCGAGCTGGTGCTTAAAGAGATGGCCTCGCGGCTTGGTTTTTGCCAAGAGGTGGGCCTTGGCTACCTTACGCTTGATCGCCAGTCGCGAACCCTTTCGGGGGGTGAGGTTCAACGCATTAACCTCACCACCGCGCTGGGCACCTCGCTCGTCAATACCCTTTTTGTACTGGATGAGCCCTCGATTGGTCTGCATTCGCGCGACCTTCAGCGTCTTATCAAAGTTCTGCACCGACTGC
>JAURFZ010000181.1 GCA_030834045.1 Burkholderiales bacterium | reverse complement strand
TGGCTTTCACTGCTTGGTGTTCCCATTAAGAAGATTCTTGGCGTTGCACCCTCGCTTGTCCCGCCACCCGCCCTTTACAATCTAATGCTTGGGCCACTGCTGACACCCTTGTTTATCTCCAGTCCTAGTGTTGCGGGGCTCTCGGCCCTGGCCCGTGGTACACGCATTGTGGATGGCCTCATTGCCTCAACAGGCTCTCGCATTCCAGAAGACCAACAAGAGGAATACCGCCGTATCTTCGCCCAACGCAGCCATGTGAAAGGCGCCATTGAATTCATGGCGGGTACCGACCTGCCCACCCTGCTTGCTCGCGGCAACGAACTTAAAGCCGAGCTAAGCCTGCTTATTGCTGAAGACGACCGATGGATACCTGCAAGCGGCTTGCGGCGCGTGGCCCGCGACCACTTCCCCAAGGCGGACCTGCAGTTCTGCACGGGTGGGCATTTGGTGCAAGAGGTGAACCCGGGGCTTGTGGCGGAGGCTATGCGACACACGCTGTTAGCCGCAAAGATGCCTTAATACTGTACAGAATAAAGGCGTAAACTAAATGTCGTTTTTTGTCCTTCTTTAAAAGGAGTCGAAATGGGGTTCTCGGTTAACGATGTTGTTCCACTAACCCAAGCAAGAGCCCATCTGTCTGACCTTGCCGATCAGGCTAAGGCAGGTGCCGAAAAAATTATTACGAAGAACGGCGAAAGCTACGTAGCGCTCATCGATGCGAACCGGCTTGACTATTACCACAAGCTCGAAAAAGAGCGTATTCACCTTCTTCTTATCGACGATGTGAAACAAGGACTTGACGACATTCGCCATGAGAGAACGGAGGATGCTAGAGCTGCACTCAAGAGCCTCAAGAAGTCTGCAAAAAAGCTCTAAGTGCATCAGGTTAAAGCGACCAAAAGCTTCATTCATCGCCTGCAGGCGATTGAGACCTTCTTAATAAGTATTGAAAATAAGAGGGCCTACGAGGAGTTACTTAACGACCTTGCCAACCAGGTTGTTCCTTGCCTTGGTCGGTTCCCACTTATTGGCAGGCCTTTTCTTAATCAGCAACCTCAGTCGGTTGAGTCCCTAACCAGTCTTGCTCAAATTTCCGCCACGAACCTACAGACCTTGCGCGAGTACATTCATAAAAGCTACATCGTCTTGTATTCGGTCGACGAGCAGTCATCTGTGGTCTACCTACTCACCATTCGCCACCATCGCGAACTCTCGTTCAACTTCGAAAAGCTCTGGGAGTTTTGAATTTTGGCTCTCTCGCTTTAAGGCCTACAAATTACGTTAAACGCTCGCCTTCACCACATCGGCAACGGCCTTGGCCTGCGCAAAGGGCATGGGAAGGTAGACGGCATCGAGCGCCTTGGCCAGGTCAAAGGCCATGGTTTCGCTGCGTACCGAGGTATCAATAAGAAGTCGCTTATCGGCAAGCACCGCCAGCTGGCGGGCCAGGCCTTTTGCCTCAAGCGAGGCCTGCTCGCGACCAGGTTTGCCATCTCGGCTTAGGTTGGCCTTGCCGTCGGTGAGCACTACAAGCACCGTGTTGTCGCCCTCACGACGCAGGCTATGAACCAGTCGGGCGGCGGCCTCTAAGCCCGCTGCAATGGGGCTTCCTCCGCCACCCGGAAGACCCTGCAGGGCGCGCTTAGCCGCCACAAGCGAACGCGTTGGCGCAAGAAGAAGGTCCGCTCCGGTACCCCGAAATGACACCAAGGCCACGCGGTCACGTCGCACATAGCAGTCGGCAAGCAACAACTCCACTGCGCCCTTAGCCTCAGAGAGTCGCTGCAGGGCCATAGAGCCCGAGGCGTCCACCACAAAGACCGTGGTGGTTCCCCGACGCTTTTTTTCTCGCCAGACATGCAGGTCGTCAGGACGAAGAAGGATGCGCAATTCCGATTGATCCGGTTCCCTCTTCTCCAAGCGCCGAATACGCTGAAAGGGCGCCGCCTTTCGAATCGTGGCAAGCAAGTGCAGACGTTCGCCCGAGCGCGGTTTGCGCGCAATGGCTCCCACAGGCCTGCCTCGCCCGCGGCCTGAGGAAGACTCTGCGCCCGAGCCCGCCTGACCGGCTGACTTGCCGTGCGAGGCCAACAGCGAGGCTGCAAGCTTTAAAAGAAGATCGCGCGGCAGGCTTGCAAGGGCGGCCTCAACGAGCCGATCGGTGGACCCGTCGGGCATGGAGGTGTCAGGGGGTTGATGCTCTTGGTTTGGCTGCTCGTTCTGACTGGGTGGCTCGACCATCGTCTGCGATTCCACCGGCTTGGCATCCTGCATATCGTTATCAACGCGATCTGATGCGTTATCCCTGGATTCATCATCGTCGTGCTGGTCATCATTCTGAGGCTCGGTGTCGGTCTGCGAGTCGTTCTCAGTCTCGTCATCAGCCTCGCCTGATGACGTGCCGGGCAGACGGGTTGCCCGTGGCAAAAGACAGAGTCGCACGGCAAAGGCCAGGTCCCCTTCCTCAAGCGCAGTGCGGCCTTGCAAGGCCGCAGTCAGCCGCGCGGTGGTGACCGCCTGAAAGACAGGCCGCATGGAGTCAATGCCCAGTTGACCCGCCGCAATGGTAAGGGCCTTAAGCGCCTCTTCATCAAGCGCCACGCGCGGCCATGCCTTAAGCGCCTTCGGAATGATGCGCGCGAATTCTTTAGCAAGAGGGCTGCCCACCAGTGGCTCGGCGGCTTGCCAAAGCCCTTCTTCGTTACGAAGGTCAAGGCCAAGCCCAAGCCGATCGGTCAATGCCAACATCACACTGGCCTCAT
>JAURFZ010000180.1 GCA_030834045.1 Burkholderiales bacterium | reverse complement strand
TGTGCCGTGGCCTAAGGTACTGCTCGGCATTTACGGCAAGCCTTTGGCCTAGCTGGGCAATGGGCTCGCCAAGTCGAATGGAGGTAAGCATGTCTGCAAGCGGCTTGTCCTTACGGCGATGCATCAGCACATCGCCTACAGCCACTAGGGGTAGCCGCAGCAGACCCGCAAGGTCCTCAAGCTGATAAAGCCAGTGCTTGTCGTCGGCCTTAAGGTGTCGAACATAGCCCAAGGCCAGTTGAGCGCCCCAAAGACTCTTAAGCCACTGGCCTGCGCCAAGCAGGCCTTCGTTATTAAGGGCCTGTGACCGAAAAAGTTGAGGGCTCCAGAGGGCCAGTGTGTTGGCAAGGCTGAGACTTTTTAACTGCTCACGTTTTAGGCAGTACTGCCCTTTGTCGCTCGACTGACGCGATAGGCTAATAAGCCGACAGAGCTCGCGCCAGCCTTCGCGATTTTTAACCAGCAGTGTTAGCCGACCCGGAAGGTCGGTGAGCTCAAACTGGCTTCCATGAATAAGCGTCAGGCCAAGGGCCTTGGCTGCTAAATGAGCCCGTACCGAACCGCTAACGGTTGCTTCGTCTGTGATGGCCAAGGCCTTGTAGCCCAGGGCATGGGCGCGGGCGACCAGGTCTTCGGGATGGGAGGCTGCCTTAAGAAAACTGAAGTTCGAGCGGCAGACCAGTTCGGCATAGTCCATGGACCCTTAGCCAAAAAAACCGTGAAGAAACCAGTGGTGGGCGGGTGTGCGGTAGACCCAGACCATTTGTTGTTGACCGGTCTGCGCAACGAAGTAGTCGCGCTGCAAGGGCTGCTCGGACCACCATTCAGCCTCAATGCGTTCAGGCCCCAAAGTCAGTTCGAGTGCCTGGCCCTGGTACTGAGGCCGATGGTTTTGCACCTTAAGTGCAAGGGGCGACTCTAAAAGCCAGCTTGGTCGAAGAAGGTCTAAGCCTTGCAGCTTTGTTTCTAGGCCAGGGCCTGCTTGCTTTAAAACCGTACGCCTTTGGTCGTTGGCCTTGTCTGCGCCTTTTGTTCCAAGGCCCAGGCCTTTGAGTTTCATGGCCTCTTCGGGCCGGTAGGTGTTCTGTAATTCGGGCTGCATCAACCCCGTTTGACCAAGCCGCCCGTAAAGCCGTTCGGCAAGGCTTTGCAGGCTTTCGGACTGGCTGATGGGCCCTGGAAAGAGCCCCGCTGACTGACCTTGAATAGGCTCAGAGCCCATGACCTCAAGCCCGATGCTGTGCACAGTTTGTTGAAGCGGTTGGTGCTGAAGCTTTTCGTGCCAGAGTTTTTGCAGCTGCAAAAGGTCTTGACTGGGCTGGGCAAGATGCAGATCTAAGGACTGGCTAGTCTGTCGGCCCTGGCGCAGAATAAACCTTGCCTGGGTTAGGCCCTGTTGTCGTATTTTTAGCCAGGCCAAGGCCTCGTGTAGAAGCGGCCCGCTGGCTTTCGTAAGCAGGCTGCACGAGTCGGTGGGCACGGTAAATTCTTGCCATTGAAGAAAATGTTCAAGTGGCTTAAGGGGCTCACGGGGGTCTGCAACATAGCCCAGCGCCTGGTCAATGGCTTTTAAAACCTTAGGCCCCTGGCGGCCTAGCCTTTGGGCAAGGCCTGACCGCGGCAGTTTAAGAACTCCGCCAAGCTTGTGTATTCCAATGGACGTTAAAAAACGTGCACAGCATTCAAGCTCGTGAAGAGCCTGAATAGGCAGCCTTGATAAGAGGCCTTCAGCCTCGTGAAGACTTGAGGCCTGCGCCATGTCTGGCCACGGCCTGCTGTGTAGCTGTTGGTTATAGGCAAGCCATTCGGCGGCCCGTGGGGTGGGGGCATGGGCCAGAAAAAGACCAGGCTGAGAACTCTCACCTTGAAACTGATGAAGGCCTTTAACCAGTTGGTCTTTAAGCTGTGTGAGCCCACCCCAGAGCCGAAGACATCGACTGAGCTCAAGCACAATGCCATGGGATGTCTGGGTAAGGCAGACCTCGGGCGTAAATTGCAGGGCCCACTGGCCAATGCGTTCTATGCGCTGCATCTTCTCGATGCATCCCACGGGTTTCATGCAAGGGCCATGCTCAAGGGAGCTTGGCCCTTCGTGGGCAGAGCTTTTAAGAGGGCTGTGTTGAGCCGACGCAGGGGAGGGTGGCGGAAGGAGGCAGGCGATCCAGAGCATGGCCAATGCCTTGTATTTGAGAGGTTTGAAGCTGGGGATGGGCGTTGAGACGGTTAAACCCAAGTGCAGGATGCTTGGGCTGTTGAGAGGCGCGTTCGTAGGCGCGTGCAAGACCCTGCATAGAAGGATGTGCGATGGGCAGATTGACTAAAACGGGATCGAGCTGCACGGGGCCTCGCCGTTTAATTACTTGCACAGCAAGCCCGGGGTATCGGCGTGGCAAAAGGCAGAGCCTAAGCGGTGCGGGCGAGGGGTTGTTCTGGGCGGACCAGGGCCGAAACAAAAAGACAGGGCCTTCGGCCGTGCGTGATGCCAGTTGGAACCGACGCAATGACTCGTTGCGACTGGGTTCGTCGACCCATGCCAAAAGAGCGCCAAAGGCATTGGAGCGTAGGGTTTGTTCAAGGGCCCAGAGGCGGTCGGCCGTGTTCTGGGCCCGAACAATAAGAATGGCCTCGGCCGAGAGCCCAAGCCCAGAAAGCGCTGGCGCATAAGGCCCTCGATTGCCCCGTAGTTTGAACTGAGCTCAACTATAGGGCATGCGCCGGTAGGCGCAAACGGGGCTGCATCAGGCGAGATAGCGCCGGCGCAGGTGGGC
>JAURFZ010000017.1 GCA_030834045.1 Burkholderiales bacterium | reverse complement strand
ACCGCCCTGCAGGTTTTAGCTTTAGCAGCCTCATTGCCTGCGCCGCAATGGCAATAATCATGGCCTCCACGGCAACGGCGGCCAGTCCGAACGCAACAAAAAGCCTCTCCTCAGCCCTTATTAGTGCTGCAGAGCTGCGCACCCTACTTGCTTCGTCAAGTAAATCCTCGCCTGAACAAGCAATTAGGGTGCTCGACACCCGCGAACTTCTTCAGGCAGACAATAAAACACCCAACTTTGAGGCGGGCCACATACCAGGGGCTTTGCCACTGCCCTACTCCTTGCTTCGCGGCCCCAAAGAGAACCCCGGCCGCAGCCCAAGCCTTGAGAAGCTCTCTGGCCTGCTTCAACCGCTAGGCCTCCATCTGAATTCGCCCATCGTTCTTACGGGAAGCGGCTCAGACCCTACTGAGTTCGGCGCCGTCGCCCGAACCTACTGGACGTTAAAGTCGGTGGGCTTTACTCGGCTGGCCATTCTAAACGGGGGCTTTGGCGCATGGCTTGCAAGCAAGTATCCCGTTGAAAGAGGTGCGCCGCATGCAACCATGGCAAACGCTGCCTTGCAACTCAAGCCCAACGAGAGCTTTGGCGTCACCACACAGACCTTAAATGAGCTGCGACTCGCTCTCGAGCCCGCACTTTTTGTCGATGCGAGACCGGAGGATTTCTACCTCGGCCAGCTTCGCCATGGCGCCGCCGCCCGCTGGGGAACGCTTCCCAATGCCCTGCACTTCGATAGCGAAGAATGGTTTACGCCCAACACGGGGCGTCTGCCTGGCCTTAAAGAGCTTCGTGCCATTGCGCAGGCTGAAGGTTTCTTGCAGCCCAAGGTTCAGGTTGCCTTCTGCAACACAGGCCACTGGGCCGCGACCCACTGGTTTATTGTCTCTGAGCTTCTGGGCCAGTCGCAGGTTCGTCTCTACCCCGAGTCGGCCATTGCCTGGAGCCAGGCTGGCCTACCCATGGACAATGAGCCAAGCCGGGCTGTGGCCTTGCTTAGGCAGACACAGGGTAAGGGTGTGCAGTAGAATGAAGGCATGCCAGCCCCCTCGAGTCGTCCCGGCTTTCTGAATGTAAGCCAACTTCAACAGGTTCCAATTAAGCCTGTCAAAGGTTGTGTTTTCTGCGAGGAAGTGGGCGGTCGGCTGCTGCAACACCACGAAGACTTCCGGGTGGTTGCCATTGACGACATTGAGCTACCCGGATGCGCGCGCGTTATTTGGAATCACCACGTGGCGGAGCTTTCTGAGCTTACCGAGACGCAACGGCTTCTCCTCATTCAGGCACTGCACGAGACCGATCTTCGCATTCGCACTCTGCATAAGCCTCACAAAATAAACATTGCAAGTTTCGGCAACAAGGTTCCACACCTCCACTTCCATTTCATTGCCCGCTGGAAGACAGACCCCTGGTGGCCTGAATCAACATGGTCCGAGCGTCCTCCTTTGCAGTGGCAAGGCATTTCTGCCACGGGCGTTGCTGAGGCGGCAGTTCAACTTTCTGAGTCGGAGCCTGCCCTGTTAGCCGTTTCAGACTGGACGCAACTTAAAGACCTGGCGACCCCGTTGCGAAGGGTGGTTTTTGTTGAGGAGCAATCAGTTTCCGAAGAGGAAGAGTTCGATAGCTTTGACAGCATGAGTCGGCATGTTGTAATTGCAGCGAATAATGTAGCCCTAGGAACTGGCAGGCTTGCGCCCGACGGACGCCTCGGGCGTGTCTCAGTTGCAAAGGGGCACCGTCAAAAAGGCCTGGGCCGTTTTCTTGTTCGCGCCCTTCTCAAAGAGGCGCAGCGGCTTAACTTTTCCTCTGTCTATCTTCACGGCCAACTTCACGCCCTTGGCTTTTATGAGCAACTCGGGTTCATGGCCGAAGGCGAGGAGTTCATGGAGTGCGAAATAGCCCACCGCCGCATGAGCCTTACCTTTTAGAAGCAGCCCTTCGAAGCCTGTCCCAAATGGCCTCCCAGGCAGCAGTCTGCGGGGGGCGTTCAACCAGAATCAGCTCTACCCCCTTGCCGTCCCAGTCATTCAGACAGCGATAAAACTGTCTAGCATAGGCTTCGGGTTCCGGCGCTAGAACCTGCAAATCCATGCTGAACATGGGAGGCCTTGCGGAGTCTGACGATACGAAAAATGAAGCCCACGGCGCCCGAGCCTCAAGAAGAAGAAGGCCTAGCTTCAAACTCCCAACCCGGTTCAGTACGTTGACGGATGCTAATGCAGCCAGGCCATGGTCTGCCAATGCATTTTCTGACCGAACAAAAGCTTCAATTTGCGCACGAGTCCAGATAAGTAAAGGACACCGAGGTGCATAGTGGGAGTCAAGGCTTCCCGAGACACGCAGCTCTTCCCCCTGCGTCGATGGCGTTTGAAGCAGAGAAAACCCGTTGGCTTTAAGCCATGCGTTAAGCCTTTCGCGCGACAAGCCCCCTGGTCGCAGGAGCCTAGGCACCGAGTCACGGCAGTCCACAATGGTGCTCTCAAGCCCAAGCGGGCAGTCGCCCGCCTTCAAAAGACAGTCTTCTGCCTGCAAAAAGGGGCCAAGCCCCGTAAGCACGTCGCTTGCTCGGGTCGGACTGACGCCGCCAAAGCGATTGGCAGACGGTGCGGCAACGAGACCCGAGCCTTGCGCTGCAAAAGCAAGCAGCATACGTCGTGCAACCTCCTGATCGGGTACGCGAATTCCGACGGAGTCCTGACCGCCAGTCACTTCCAATGGAACAAGGTCCGACTTTTTCAGTATGAGCGTAAGCGGGCCCGGCCAAAAGGTATTCGCAAGGCCCAAGGCCAAAGGGCTCCATTGGGTGGACACCCTTAAAGCGCCCTGCAGATCGGCTGCGTGAAGAATCAGTGGATGCCCTTTGGGACGCCCCTTAGCTTGAAAGATTCGCCCGATAGCAGCGGCATTTAACCCATCGGCACCGAGCCCGTAAACAGTCTCTGTTGGGAAGGCAACAAGAAAGCCTTGGCTTAGGGCCTTCGCGGCCTCGCTGACTGCACTTGCCGTTGACGAGCCTGTCCAGGCCGAGAGCTTTGGCCGGCCGTGAGCATCGAAGGGGTCGAGCGCAGGGCCGCAGTCAAGCTCACGCATCACCAAGCTTCTGGGTGATGTGACCCATTTTTCGTCCCAGCCTTGGCTCCGTTTTCCCATAAAGATGAAGCCAGGCCTTGCCTGGTGGAACAAGCTGAGTCCAGTCGGGCTCCCGCATGGGTTTATAAGGTCCATCAGGAAACCAGAGGTCACCAAGAAGATTGGTCATGCGGCAGGCAAACTGCAGGCGCGTTGGGCCTAAGGGAATATGGGCGCAGATACGGGCCTGCTGCTCGAACTGGCTGGTCGGGCAGGCATCCATGGTGTAGTGCCCACTGTTGTGAGGTCTCGGCGCCATCTCATTGGCAAGCAAGCCCAGGTCTTCCACCCAGAAAAACTCAAGCGCAAGCACACCCACGTACCCAAGCTTGAGCGCAAGCGTCTTTACGTGCTGTTCAGCCTGCTGAACAACATTCTGCGGCAGAGTGACAGGAACCTCACTGGTATGAAGAATGCCGTCACGATGCTCGTTCTGCGCAGCGGGAAAGACAGCCACATGACCCTGCGAATTACGGGCGATAACAACAGAAATCTCTGCCTTGAGCGAAAGTTTTTTCTCCAGAACACACGGCACCGACCCAAGTTCTTGAAAGGCGTGACTCAGCTCATCCAGACTATTCACGATCAGCTGCCCCTTACCGTCGTATCCAAGCTGCGCTGTTTTCAGAATGGCTGGAAAGTGCGAACGCTTGACGATCTCGAAGTCGCTAAGTGAGTTGAGCGTAATGTAGGGGCCCACAGGTATGCCCGCCTTGGTAAAGAGGGTCTTCTCTTTTCGCCGGTCTTGTGCAAGCTCAACCGAGGCGGCATCGGGATAGGTTGGCCCGTACTGGGCTAAGAAGCGAATACTTTCCGACGGAATATTTTCAAATTCGGTGGTGAAGACCTGGGCGCGCTCAGCAAGGGCTCTAAGCGCTGCCCGGTCTGCATAATCCCCCACCACAACATCATCGGCGATCTGGGCTGCTGGCCCCTTGGGGTCGGGGTCTAGCACCACCACCCGAAGGCCCAGCCGGTGCGCGGCCTGAATCATCATGCGGCCAAGCTGGCCTCCACCAAGAAGACCAATAACCGGGCTTACAGAAACCATAAAAAACGGGCTCTAGGGCTCGGGCTTGAGCTCGGCCTGCGAACGTCCAAGGTTCGCATTCATGGACTCGGCCTGTTGGGTCTGACGCTCTCGAAACTCTTGAAGGCGCTGGTGAAGCAAAGGATCGTCGCGGGTTAGGCCCGCAATAAGATGCAGGGCCGCATTGGCCGCACCCGCCTCGCCAATTGCAAATGTAGCCACTGGAATGCCCTTGGGCATTTGCACAATGGAATAAAGCGAGTCTTCTCCACGAAGATACTTAGAGGGAACAGGAACTCCGAACACGGGTACGGTGGTTTTCGCGGCGAGCATTCCGGGCAGGTGAGCAGCCCCACCTGCGCCTGCAATCAGACCTACAAGGCCGCGCGCCCGAGCAGACTCCGCATAACGGTAGAGCTCATCAGGCATTCTGTGGGCTGAGACCACGCGGGCCTCATGAGGAAGGCCAAACTGATCGAGTATCTCAACGGCATGGCGCATGACCTCCCAGTCAGACTGGGAGCCCATGACAACGCCAACAATAGGCATACGCACCCCAGCAAGTCGAAAGAGCGCCTCACGGTATTTCTGTGCAGTCTTCTCAACAACAATCTCGGGAAGCCATGGGGCGGGAGCCTGCTTGTTCCAGTCGAGCGTCTCTAGGTAATCGCGCACGTACTGCTTATCAAAACTTGGTGGGCTCAGGCCCTCGGCGTAGGCATCTGCAGGCCAGAATCGCGAGGAGTCCGCGGTGAGCACCTCGTCCATAAGATGCAGTTCACCCTGGGCATCCAGACCAAACTCAAACTTGGTGTCAGCAATAAGAATACCTTGCGACACTGCGTAGTCAGCCGCCTCTTGGTACAGCTGCAGGCTTATTGAACGAATTTTTTCTGCTAGCGACTGACCAATTTGACCCGCCATTTGTTCAAAGCTGATGTTCTCGTCATGCTCGCCCATCTCGGCCTTGCGCGCCGGTGTGAAGATGGGCTCAGGCAACCTGCTTGCCTGCTTTAAACCTTTTGGAAGCTCAATTCCACAGACACTGCCACTCCCCTGGTAATCCTTCCAGCCCCCCCCAATTAAATAGCCACGAACAACAGCCTCAACCAAAACCGGCTTTAAGCGTTTGACAACAACTGCCCTGCCCCGGACCTGATCGACCTCGTTACTTGCTACCACCGTCTCGGGGTCAACGCCCGTTAAGTGATTGGGAACGATTGCGCCGAGCCGAGCAAACCAGAACTCCGAGAGCCTATTCAGAATAATGCCCTTATCGGGAATGGGCTGGCCCAGTACAACATCGAAGGCCGAAAGACGATCGGTTGCCACCATAAGTAGCTGGTCGTCACCCACGGCGTAAAGGTCACGTACCTTCCCCCGCCCAAGCAGAGGAAGCGACTGGATATGACTTTGCAGCACTACTGAACGCGCTGGCTTAAAGCGCCCTCGGCGTAGTGACCTGCCATAACCGAAAGACCAAGCGGACGAATTTTACTGCCCTGTCCGGCGCAACCAAACTCTTGGTAGCGAGCCTTGCATATCTTCTTAGCTGCTTCTCGGGCCGGCTTTAAAAAATCTCTAGGATCAAAGTGCGAAGGGTTCTCGGCCATGAAGCGTCGCATGGCAGCCGTCATGGCGAGACGAATATCGGTATCGATATTAATTTTGCGTACGCCATGCTTGATAGCCTCTTGAATTTCTTCAACGGGTACGCCGTAGGTTTCCTTCATGTCCCCGCCGAATTGGCGGATTTCTTCAAGAAGATCTTGAGGGACCGAGGACGATCCGTGCATGACCAGATGGGTGGTTGGAATGCGCTGGTGAATTTCCTTAATTCGGTTGATAGCCAGAATATCGCCCGTGGGCTTGCGCGAAAACTTATAGGCGCCATGACTGGTTCCGATTGCAATGGCCAGAGCATCGAGCTGAGTGCGCTTCACAAAATCGGCAGCCTGCTCGGGGTCAGTAAGAAGCTGCTCACGAGTCATGGTGGAATCGGTGCCATGGCCGTCCTCCTTGTCGCCCTTCATGGTCTCAAGTGAGCCAAGGCATCCAAGTTCACCCTCCACAGAGACGCCAAGCTTGTGGGCCATTGCAACCACCTGAGAGGTGACCTGAACGTTGTAGTCGTAACTTGCGATGGTCTTGCCATCGGCCTCAAGGGAACCATCCATCATCACACTTGAGAACCCAAGTGCAATTGCACCTTGGCAGACCTCGGGGCTCTGACCATGATCTTGATGCATAACGACGGGAACCTTGGGGTAGGCCTCGAATGCCGCGAGAATAAGGTGCTTTAGAAAGTCTTCACCTGCATACCGGCGGGCACCAGCACTGGCCTGCATGATGACCGGCGAATCCACCTCATGAGCGGCTGCCATGATGGCCTGAACCTGCTCGAGATTATTAACATTAAAAGCGGGAACCCCATACTGGTTCTCCGCGGCATGATCCAAGACTTGTCGAAGTGAAACTAAAGGCATGACACAAACCCCATATAAAACGGACTAATGATTATGCTTGGAAAAGCTCGAGGACGGTTGCGCACTAATTTGAACAATCTTCAAAGAATTGGTGCCTCCCGTCTGACCAATGGGGTCTCCCATGGTGATGATGACGAGGTCACCTGGCTGTACAACCCCCGCATCCACCAACCTCTGCTCGGCAGCCGAAAGCAAGGCCTCACGGTCGGACGCCTGAAAATCGAACATTAGGGGCTCAACGTCCCGGTAAAGCGCCATACGGCGCCTGCTCGTCTCCTCGGGAGTTAAGGCATAAATGGGTACACCCGCATTCAACCGGGACATCCACAATGCCGTCGATCCCGATTGCGTAAGGGCGACCAAGGCCTTCACGTTTAGATGGCGCGCGGTAAATAGGCTTGCCATAGCAATGGACTGATCGATTCGCTTAAAAGTACGGTTAAGAAATTCGGTGTCGAGAGTTCGCTCGGCAAACTTTTCGGCCTCGATGCAGATTCGGACCATCGACTGCACGGTGCGAACCGGGTAGGCCCCTGCCGCAGTCTCTGCGCTGAGCATAACGGCGTCGGTGCCGTCGAGCACGGCGTTGGCAACATCGGAGACCTCAGCACGCGTCGGCACAGGCGAGCTAATCATGGACTCCATCATTTGGGTAGCCGTAATGGTGAGCCGGTTAGCCTCACGCGCCATACGAATCATTTTCTTCTGAAGGCTTGGAACCGCTGCATCGCCAACCTCCACAGCCAAGTCACCCCTTGCCACCATAAGGCCCTTGGATGCCTGAATAATTTCTTCGAGATTCTCAATGGCCTCGACACGTTCAATTTTAGCAATGGTCTGAGCCTTAGAACCCAAGGCATCAAGCAGCCGCTGCGCCTCGTGCATATCGGCTGCAGACTTAGGGAAAGACACCGCCAGGTAATCGGCCTCGATGGCCGCTGCAACCTGCATATCAGCCTTATCTTTATCGGTAAGCGCGGGGGCCGAAAGCCCGCCGCCCTGTCGATTGATCCCTTTGCGATCCGAAAGAACGCCCCCCTCGATGACGATGCAATGAATGGCCTCGGAATGGACAGACTCGACCCGCATGGAAATAAGCCCATCGTTGAGCAAAAGCGTGTCGCCTGCCTTCACGTCGTTCACAAGCTCGGGGTAGTCGAGGCCAACCTGTGTTGCATCGCCCTCGGGGCAGTGAACCATAAGACGAAAGGCCTGACCCGACTGCAACGTCTCTTTTCCATTTTTAAACTTACCCACCCGAATCTTTGGGCCCTGAAGGTCGGCAAGAATGGCAATGTCACGTCCGCAGTCGGCAGCTGCCTGACGGACGCTAGCCGCACGGGCCCGATGTTCATCGGCAGTGCCATGGGAAAAGTTAAGGCGAAAGACATCTACGCCCGCCTCAACCAAGGCCTTAATTTGCTCGGCGCTGCTGCTTGCGGGCCCGAGGGTGGCAACAATTTTCGTTGCTCGAGACAGTCCAAGGTTACTGCTCACCCCATTGACCCCTTAAAAGAGAAATAGCTAAGGAAAGTTCGGAATAAAAACGAATGATCGAGATACAAAAACCTTAGGCACGCGCCTCAAGCGCCGCGACGGCAGGCAGGGTTTTGCCTTCTAAGAACTCAAGAAAGGCGCCCCCGCCGGTGGAGATGTAATCGATCTGGTTACCGATGTTGTACTTCGCAATCGCCGCCAGCGTGTCACCGCCACCAGCAATTGAAAAGCCGGGTGAGTGGGCAATAGCAGAGGCTAGGGTTCGGGTACCCCCGGAAAACTGTTCAATTTCAAAGACCCCCACCGGACCATTCCAGACAATCGTACCCGCCTTAGCCACAATGCCAGCAAGCAAAGCGGCCGTCTGTGGGCCAATATCGAGAATCATGTCGTCAGAGGCACAGTCAGCTGCCGACACCTTATTGGCCCTTGCCTGGGACGAAAATTCATTGGCAGTAACAATATCAACTGGGATCGGCACCGAGGCTCCACGCGCCTCCATCACCGCCATGATGGCCTTGGCCTCTTCAATAAGGTCGTTCTCGGCAAGCGATTTGCCGATGGGAAGCCCTTTGGCCGCCATGAACGTATTGGCGATACCACCGCCCACAATAAGCTGGTCCACCTTCTGGGCAAGCGACTTCAGAATGGTGAGCTTGGTTGAGACCTTGGAGCCTGCAACAATGGCAACCAAAGGACGACGCGGCGCCTGCAGGGCCTTACCCAGGGCATCGAGTTCAGCGGCCATTAACGGTCCTGCGCAAGCCTCGGTGGCGAATCGGGCCATACCGTGGGTCGTTGCCTCGGCGCGGTGTGCTGTACCAAAGGCATCGTTCACATAGACATCGCAAAGGGCCGCCATTTTTTTTGCCAGCTGCTCATCGTCCTTTTTCTCGCCCTTGTTACCGCGGCAGTTCTCCAACACCACAAGGTCACCGACTGCAACCGTCACTCCCTCTTCCACCCAGTTGCTCACCAAGGCAACCTTGCGCCCCAGCAGTTCTGCCATGCGACTGGCAACTGGCGCAAGGGAGTCTTCGGGTTTAAGCTCGCCCTCGGTGGGTCGGCCAAGGTGGGAAGTCACCATAACGGCTGCACCCGCGGCCAAGGCCTGCTCTATAGCAGGCAAAGAAGCACGAATACGCGTGTCATCGGTTATTCGACCGGAGTCGTCTTGTGGAACGTTCAGGTCGGCGCGAATAAAAACTCGCTTGCCTTTGAGCTGAATGTCGGAGAGGCGTTTGAATTTCATAAGATAGCTCCGCGTTTACTTCGCCGACATAAGGGCAACCGTGGTGTCAAGCATTCGGTTAGAAAAACCCCATTCGTTGTCGTACCAGGAGAGCACCTTCACAAGACGCCCATCGGCCGACACGCGGGTCTGCGTGGCATCAAAAATACTGGAGTGCGCATCATGATTAAAGTCCACCGAGACCAGGGGCGCTGTGTTGTAGCCAAGAACACCTTTTAAAGGGCCCTCGGAGGCCGCTTTAAGAAGGGCGTTAACCTCCTCGGCCGTGGTGGCTTTTTTTGCCATAAAGGTGAGGTCAACCACCGACACATTAATGGTTGGAACACGCATCGCAAAGCCATCAAGCTTTCCGTTAAGGTCTGGAAGAACCAAACCCACTGCCGCGGCAGCTCCGGTCTTGGTAGGAATCATACTCATGGTTGCCGAGCGCGCGCGACGCAGGTCTTCGTGATACACATCGGTCAGAACCTGGTCGTTGGTATAAGCATGGATGGTGGTCATAAGGCCCGACTCAATGCCTAAGGACTCATGAAGAACCTTTGCCATAGGTGCAAGGCAATTGGTTGTACAAGAGGCATTCGAAATAACCGTATCACTTGCCTTAAGAACACCCTGATTGACACCATAGACCACCGTTGCGTCCACATCCTTGCCGCCAGGGGCTGAAATAACGACCTTCTTGGCACCACCTGCAAGATGGGCATTGGCCTTTTCTTTCGTGGTGAAGAAGCCTGTGCACTCGAGAACCACATCAACGCCAAGGTCCTTCCATGGAAGTTCAGCAGGGTTACGGTTGGCCAGCACCTTAATACGGTCGCCATTGACCACCATGCAGTCGCCATCAACCGACACCGTCCCCGGAAACCTGCCGTGGGCCGTATCGTATTGGGTCAGGTGGGCATTGGTCTCGGGTTTGCCGAGGTCGTTGATAGCAACAATCTCAATGGCGTGACGCTTGCCGCCCTCGTAGTGAGCACGCAAAACATTACGGCCAATGCGGCCGTAGCCATTAATAGCAACCTTGATGGTCATATTGCTTCTCCTTGTTATTTTGAATTTTGTAATGCCAGCGCGCGGCGCGCAGTGTTTGCAACAGCTATCGCAGTAATGTCGAAGTGTTTATAAACATCGGGCGCGGGCGCGGATTCACCGAAACGGTCAAGTCCAACAACAGCTGCGGGCTGGTACTTCCACCAGAAGTCAGTGACACCGGCCTCAACGACAATGCGAGGTACTCCCGCAGGAAGGACAGAGGCCTTGTAGTCTTCGGACTGCTGATCAAAGACCGTTGTTGAGGGTACCGAGACAACACGCACCTTAAGCCGATTCTCAGACCGAAGCATCTTCGCAGCCTCTACCGCTAGGCTAAGCTCGGAGCCAGTTGCCATGAGAACTACCTGGGGCTTAGGATCGGACGAAAGCACATAAGCGCCTTTCGCCACATTGGCGGCGGTCGCGCTTGAGGTGACCTGAGCTGGCAACGCCTGCCTGGAAAGTAAAAGGGCGGTTGGTCCATCATGCCTCTCTAGGGCAGCCTTCCAGGCCACAGCCGTCTCTACCGCATCAGCCGGACGCCAGACATGAAGGAAAGGGATGAGGCGCAACGACGACGGCTGCTCAACCGGCTGATGGGTGGGACCATCTTCACCAAGCCCAATGGAGTCATGGGTAAAGACATGAATCACCCGCTGGTGCATGAGTGCGGCCATACGAATGGCATTACGGCTGTAGTCGGAGAAGGTAAGAAAGGTACCGCAATAAGGAATAAACCCGCCATGCAAGGTGATGCCATTGCAGATGGCGGCCATTCCAAACTCACGAACGCCATAGCTTATATGCTGGCCGGGGCTTAACTCACCCGCGCGGTTTACCGAGAGACTGGCAACCCCCTTCCAGTTTGTTAGGTTGCTGCCCGTGAGATCGGCTGAGCCACCAAGCAGCCCGGCAAGTTTTGGACCGATCTCATCGAGCGCCATCTGCGAGGCCTTGCGGCTCGCCACGCTTGGCGCCTCTTTACAAAGCTTTTCAATGTAGGCCTGCATGATGGCCGCGAAGTCTTTAGGCAGAGCGCCGGCCATGCGACGTTTGAACTCCGAGGCCTTGCCAGGATGGGCCATGCTGTAGGCCTCGAACAGTTTGTTCCAGGCCGCCTCATGCGCCTGACCAAGCTCGCGAGCATCCCAGGCCTTAAGAACGTCATCGGGCAGTTCAAAGGGTGCATGGGGCCAGCCAATAGCCTTTCGTGTGAGGGCAATTTCTTCAGAACCAAGGGCCTCACCATGGGCCTTGGCCGTGCCTGCTCGGTTAGGCGAACCCTGACCAATAACGGTCTTACAAATAATGAGGGTGGGCGCAAGCCGGCCCTTGCAGCCATTGGCTGCCCAGTCGCGGGCCTGTTCGAGTGCGGCTGAAACCTGGGTGACGTCATGGCCGTCGATAGGTCCAATCACATTCCAGCCATAGGCCTCAAAACGCTTCTTGGTGTCGTCGCGGAACCAGCCTTCAACATTGCCATCAATCGAAATGGAATTGTCGTCATACAGGGCAATAAGTTTCGATAGACCCCAGACCCCTGCGAGCGCGCAGGTTTCGTGGCTAATGCCTTCCATAAGGCAGCCATCGCCAAGAAATACGTAGGTGCAATGATCAACGAGGTTGTAGCCGGGTTCATTGAATTCGGCTGCAAGAAGCCGTTCGGCCAGGGCCATGCCCACGGCATTGGAGACGCCCTGACCCAGTGGCCCTGTTGTGGTCTCAATACCGGGGGTCATTCCGACTTCAGGGTGTCCCGGTGTTTTGGAATGAAGCTGACGAAAGTTCTTCAGTTCCTTCATTGGAAGGTCGTAGCCGGTGAGGTGCAAAAGCGCGTAAATAAGCATGGACCCGTGGCCATTGCTTAAGACAAACCGGTCACGGTTTGCCCAGGTAGGATTTAATGGGCTGTGGCGAAGCTGGCCATGCCAGAGCGCAACCGCCATTTCCGCCATGCCCATGGGCATGCCGGGGTGGCCGGAGTTAGCCTGTTGAACCGCGTCCATGGCAAGGGCCCGAATAGCATTGGCCATTTGCGAGCTTTGTTCGGAACGGGGTTGCGTGGTTTTAACGGCAGCTGTTGTTTGAGTTTGCATCGTTGCCAAAATTCGTCTCCAAAAATGACCACGCCTCTTCGTCTAGAGGCCACCACGGGCCTGCACAGGCCCCCAAGGGGTGTTACTGTAACGAAAGCCTACTGGAAACCCCTAAGTGTACCCTCGAGACCCCCTCAAATCCTGAAGAGATTCTTACTCAAACTGTTAAGAATCCACCTACCCTCAGACGCAAACCCGCGTAAGCCCATGACACCCCGACTCTACCTGCCAGAGCTTCAAGCCGGACGCATCACCCTGGGCAAGGAGCAGAGTCATCATCTGGTTCGCGTGCTTCGTCTGGCATCAGGCACCTTGGTGGTTGGGTTTAATGGGCGGGGCCAAGAAGCCAGAATGCAACTGCTTACAGCCAATGCCCAGGCGTGCCTGGTCGAAGCAGACCCACCGCAGACCATCGACCGTGAGTCGCCCTTGCACACCATAGTTCTGCAGGCCCTATGCACAGGTGACAAGATGGACTGGGTGGTTCAGAAATCAAGCGAGCTTGGTGCAAGCGAAATATGGCCTATTCAGGCTGAACGTTCCGTGCTGCGACTCACGGGATCAAGGGCAGCAACCCGCCTTGAACACTGGCGGAAAATTGCAGAGTCCGCCGCCTCACAATGTGGCCGAAACAGGCTGCCTAAGCTTGCACCCATCAGAACGCTTCAAGAGGCTGTCCTGCAATTCGACGCCGAACCGCAACCAAAGTCGGCATGGCTTTTAGACCCCTTTGCGGTCCAGAGCCTTTCCTCTGCGGCCATGAGCCCCTACATGGGCATTCTTATTGGGCCCGAAGCGGGGTTTTCGGACGAGGAAGAGGCACTGGCGCAAACGCATGGCTTTGAAGGTGTTCGGTCGGGGCCCCGAATTCTGCGAACAGAAACCGCTGCGGCTGCGGTTCTCGCTAGCCTCGCCTGCCGCTGCGGTGAGTTTTAGCCAGGCTCGCCAGTTGCCACAGTGGGCTAAACCCCAGAACCCTCGCAGTTCTCCCTAAATAGGCGCATAGCCCGGCCGATTGGCCCCGACTACGGTAACGGCAGTGGTATTCACCACGCGTCTTACGGTCGCCGAGGGGGTAAGAATAAGCACGGGTGAAGCACAACCTAGAAGAAGCGGCCCAATCGCAATATTGTTACCGGCGGCCGTTTTCAAAAGGTTATAAGAGATATTTGCTGTCTCTAAATTAGGCATTATCAGCAAGTTAGCACTGCCCTGCAGGGTCGAGCGCGGCATGATACGGGACCGCATGTCAGGGTCAAGTGCTACATCGCCCTGCATCTCGCCATCAACGTTCAAATTGGGATCAAGCTGGCGAATAAGCGAGAGTGCCTTCACCATCTTTTCGGAACTCGCCGACACAACGGTTCCAAAATTCGAAGCTGATAGTAGCGCCACCCGAGGCTCTAGGCCAATACCGCGCATGGCCTCGGCAGCGCCTAAGGTTAGCTCGCAGATCTGCTCGGCGGTCGGGTCTTGGTTGACATGAGTATCTACTATTCCGATGGTGCGATTCGGAAGCATGACAATATTTAAGGCGCCGTACACCGTCGCGCCCGGCGCCCTGCCAAGTACCTGGTCAACGTAGTGCAGATGAAGCCCATAGGTGCCGAAGGTTCCGCAAATAAGCGCATCAGCCTCGCCCTTGTGAATCATCATTGACCCAATAAGAGTGTTACGACGCCTCATTTCTATCTGCGCGTATTGGGCCGTTACGCCCTTACGTTCGGTGAGCAGATGATAGGTCTCCCAATAATCGCGATACCGGTCATCTTGCTCGGGGTTCACAAGCTCGACATCGACACCGATTCGAATGCGAAGACCAAACTGAGTGATGCGTTTCTCAACCACCTGTGGGCGGCCGATAAGAATAGGGGCTGCAATTTTCTCATCCACAACCACCTGGACAGCACGTAGCACGCGCTCGTCCTCGCCCTCGGCATAGACCACCCGGCGTCGCTCAGCGGACTTGGCAATCGCCATGATGGGCTTCATGAAGTTACCCGAGAGGTAGACAAACTCTTGCAGCCTATCCATGTAGACCACGAAGTCGTCGATGGGTCGCGTAGCCACCCCGTCTGCCATCGCGGCCTTGGCTACCGCAGGCGCGATTTTTACAATGAGCCTAGGGTCAAAAGGCTTTGGAATAAGGTAGTCGGGGCCAAAACTAAGACCGTCCGTCCCGTAGGCTGCGGTCACGATGTCGGACTGCTCAGCCCTTGCAAGCTCTGCAATTGCATGCACCGCCGCGAGCTCCATATTGCGAGTAATGGTTGTTGCCCCCACATCAAGCGCTCCCCTAAAAATAAAGGGAAAGCACAAAACGTTGTTCACCTGGTTGGGGTAGTCAGTACGACCGGTTGCAATAATGGCATCGGACCGAACAGCCTTCGCGTCATCAGGAAGGATCTCTGGGTTGGGATTGGCCAGGGCAAAAATTAGGGGCCTTGATGCCATCTTCTTAACCATCTCGGGCTTCAAAACACCACCAGCGGAGAGACCAAGAAAGATGTCTGCTTCCTCAATGACCTCGGTTAAGGTGCGCGCATTGGTGGGCTGAGCGAACCTTGCTTTCTCTGGGTCCATGAGCTCGGTGCGCCCTTCGTAGACCACCCCTTTGATGTCGGTGACCCAGATATGCTCTTTGCGCAGCCCAAGATCGAGAAGCAGGTCAAGACAGGCTAGGGCTGCCGCCCCCGCACCCGAGACGACGACCTTCACCGAGCCAATATCTTTCTCAACAACCTTCAGGCCATTGACTACTGCTGCGCCAACCACGATAGCTG
>JAURFZ010000179.1 GCA_030834045.1 Burkholderiales bacterium | reverse complement strand
CCCCGCCTCCTCCTCATTGACGCCTCAAGCTTCTTGTACCGGGCGTTTCACGCCTTGCCCGACCTGCGAAGCCGCGCGGGGCATCCCACGGGCGCCATCACCGGCATGGTGAACATGCTTCGGCGTGTGCAAGAGGAATGGCCTTCCCAATATGCCGCCTGCGTCTTCGACCCCAAGGGTCCTACCTTTCGCGACGCCATTTATGCCGATTACAAGGCAACGCGTTCTTCCATGCCCGAAGATCTGGCTGCCCAGGTGCCTATTATTTTTCAGGCTGTGAAGGCGTTGGGCTGGCCCATGCTGGTGGTCGACGGGGTTGAGGCGGACGATGTCATTGGAACGCTTGCCTGCCGGGCCACGGCGCAGGGTATGCAGACGGTTGTTGCCACGGGCGATAAAGACCTTGCGCAGCTGGTGAACAATCAAGTCATTCTGGTGGACACCATGAGCCGCGATGGTGGTCCCGCTCGCGTGCTTGATCTGCCAGGCGTGCAAGAGAAGTTTGGTGTTCCTGCCAACCGCATCGTTGATTACCTTGCCCTGGTGGGCGATACGGTCGATAACATTCCTGGGGTTGAGAAGGTGGGCCCGAAAACAGCCGCCAAATGGCTTGCCGAGCATGGGTCGCTTGATGCCGTGGTGGCCGCGGCCGACAGCATCTCCGGCGTGGTGGGTCAGAACCTGCGTAAGGCGCTTGGTTGGCTTCCCACCGCGCGCGAGCTGGTGACGGTGAAGACCGACTGCGATCTTTCTGGTGTCATGACAAGCTTTGACGACTCGCTCACCATGCGGCCGCTCGACACAACCGTGCTTGCTCAACTGCGTGACGACTACGACCTGCAACGCACCTTCAAGGGCCTTGCAGGCGAAGAAGGTCCGTCTGCCCGCGCTGCTCAAGCCGGCTCTAACGCGAACCCCCTTGCGTCTGATGCCCCCCAGCCCGGTGACAACAACGACCCCCATTCATCACAGGCCACCCGCGATCTTTTCGCTGAGAGCATTCCAACCCACTACACCACGGTGCAGACCCAGCAGGCGCTTGTCTCACTGGTTGAAAAACTTATGGCAGCCACCATTGCTGCCTTTGACACCGAGACCTCCTCGCTTGAGGCCCGCCATGCCGAGCTTGTGGGACTTTCGTTCTGTATGGAGTGTGGCGAGGCCTTTTATATTCCTGTTGGGCATGTGGATGCCACCGGTAACCACGAGCCCGATCAGCTTGATCTTCAAACCGTACTCAACGCTTTAAAACCCTGGTTTGAAAGCCCCCGCTGCGCTAAGCTTGCCCAGAACTTCAAATACGATGCCCATGTTCTGCACCGCTATGGCATTACCATTTCTGGCCCCATTCACGACACCCTGCTGCAGTCGTATGTCATTGAGGCCCATAAGAGCCACGACCTTGCAAGCCTTGCCGAGCGGCATCTTGGCCGGCGCGGCCTAAGCTACGACGACGTTACGGGGAAGGGCGCCTCACGAATCAACTTTCGCCAGGTCGATATCGCCAAGGCCAGTCAGTATTCCTGCGAAGACGCCGACTTTACCCTGCACCTGCATCAAACCTTGTGGCCTCAGATTCAGGCCGAAGAAAAGCTTCGGCTTGTCTACGAGACCATCGAGATCCCTGCCATGCTCGCGCTTATTGATATGGAAGAGGCCGGTATTCTTATTGACTCCGAGAAGCTGAACGATCAAAGCGACGAGCTCGCGAAGACGATCGCCGCACTTGAGGTGCAGGCCCACGAGCTTGCAGGCCAGCCCTTTAATCTGGGTTCGCCCAAGCAGCTCGGCGACATTCTTTTCGAGAAGCTTGGCTACAAGCCGGTTAAGAAAACAGCCAAGGGCGCGCCTTCCACCGACGAAGATGTTCTTGAAACCTTGGCCCAGAACTATCCACTTCCCAAAACCCTGCTTGAGTGGCGTGGGCTCTCGAAGCTCAAGTCCACCTACACCGACAAGCTTCCTCGTATGGTCGACCCCATCACGCGACGCGTGCACACCACCTTCTCGCAGGCGGTGGCCGTCACCGGGCGGCTCGCCTCAAGCGAGCCCAATCTTCAAAATATTCCCATTCGCAACGCCGAGGGCCGTCGCATTCGTCAGGCTTTCATTGCGCCAGCAGGCTGCAGCCTGGTCTCGGCCGACTATTCTCAAATTGAGCTGCGCATCATGGCGCACCTTTCAGAAGATGCGGGCCTTCTTGATGCCTTCTCAAAAGGCGAAGACGTGCACCGTGCCACCGCCAGTGAAATTTTTGGAACGCCACGCGAAGAGGTTACTTCCGAACAACGTCGCTATGCCAAGGTCATTAATTTTGGCCTTATTTACGGCATGAGCGCCTTTGGTCTTGCCCAAAACCTTGATATCGAGCGCGAGGCCGCGCGGCTCTACATCGAGCGCTATTTCAACCGGTACCCGGGCGTGGCTCGCTACATGGACTCCATTAAGGTGCAGGCGCGTCAGCAAGGCTATGTTGAAACGGTCTTTGGTCGCAGGCTCTGGCTTGCTGAAATTCGCTCGCCCAACGGCCCGAGACGGGCTGGTGCCGAGAGGGCTGCTATTAATGCTCCCATGCAGGGCACCGCGGCCGACCTTATTAAATTGGCCATGATCAAACTGCAGTCCGCTTTGCGTGAGCAGGGCCTCGCCTCGCGCATGCTGCTGCAGGTTCACGACGAGCTGGTGCTTGAGGCCCCCGACAGCGAGCTTGCAAGCTTGCAGGCCTTGCTGCCCCAGGTTATGACCTCGGTGGCAAGCCTGAAGGTGCCCCTTGAGGTCTCGGTGGG
>JAURFZ010000178.1 GCA_030834045.1 Burkholderiales bacterium | reverse complement strand
CGAACTATTTTGTTGCCAGGGCAGCGCCAGGCTTTATTGAGGCCCATCTTCTTGCGTTTTTACGTTGGTCGATGGTCTTTATTCTTCTTTTCCCCTTTGCCTACAAAGAGCTTCGCGGCGCCTGGCCACTCACGGCCTTTGAGAAGAAAGACGCCGTCATAACGGGCGCAATGGGCATGTGGATCTGTGGGGCGATTGTCTATCTTGCGGGGCAGACGACCACGGCCATCAATATTGGTCTTCTCTATGCTCTCTCGCCTGTTCTTATCGCCATTGCCTCGGTTCGTTACCTTGGTGAGCGCTTTAGCACCCGGCAGTCCATCGGCGTTGTTCTTGCCATGTTGGGCATGGTCTGGATTGTGACCAAGGGCCGTCCTATGGTGATTACAGAGCTCGAGCTGCAGCCGGGAGACCTGTGGATTTTATTGGCTGTTGTTTCTTGGACCGGCTATTCCATCCGAATGAAGGCAGTCAGCTCGCGCTTCTCGCCCGTGACTCGGCTTGCGGTAATTACTGCCGGTGGGCTTTTGGTGCTCTTACCGTTTACGATCCTTGAGTGGCTTTGGGTGACTGACTACGCTCTCACCACTGAAGGGCTCGGCCTGGCCTTTCTGGCAGCGCTTCTTCCCGGTGTCTTCTCGTATCTTGCCTACGCCTTTATGCAGAAAGAGCTTGGAGCCGCACGGTCGGGCACGGTGCTTTATTTAGGACCCTTTTACGCGGGTCTTATTAGCTGGTTGTTGCTCAACGAGCCGCCTTCGGACTTTCATTTTGTTGGGGGCGCGTTTATTTTGCTTGGTATCTTCTGGGTGAGTCGTGCGCCACGTTGAAGCTGGGCTGGCTTCGTTGTGATGCCCGTTGGCGCTGGCGCTTAATTTGTGGGTAATTCGCGTTACGCTAAGGAACGTCCTTACGGTGGCTCATGGCACGCGAACCTACTCTTTTTGTCTCTAGCCCTTATCCGCAGCTCTTTTATCGCGCTCTTCTTGCAGCGCTAGTCGGCCATGCCCTGGTGCTTGCAGCCATGGGGTTGTATGCATCGGGCTCGGTCTTTCAGGCCGAGCCCCCAGTGGCCGCCACCCCGGTTTCCCTTGTATTAACTGCATCTGCTGGCCAGGCTGTATCAACCGCAGCACCTGCTGCTCAAAGGTTAACGCCGAGGCCCTCGGCAGGGCCGCCTCCCAAGCCAGCCAAGCCAACCAAGCCAACCAAGCCCGCGGAGTCACCAGCGCCTGTGAAGAGTCCTGAGAAGCTCCAGCCCGTGCAGGCTGTCGAGACCAATCAAACGCAGGAGGCCCCAGAGTCAGCGGCGCTGCCCACACAGCCCTTGGGACCGGCTCGTCAAGACTCTCCGACGTCTCCTGCACCTGTTACGCCTACTGCCGCAGCATCATCAGGCCAAAGCAATGGGCTGCCCCAGGCCCGTATTCGAGCCTCCGCTCAATGCGTTGCGCCGAGCTATCCTCGGCGCTCGATCATGAACAACGAGCAAGGGGTCTCGCAGATTGAGCTTCTAATTGGCGAAGACGGTCGCGTTCGAGAATCACGAGTGGCTCAGTCCTCGGGGTTCTTTCGGCTCGACCAGGCGGCATTACAGGCCTTGTCTGCCTGCGAGTTTGAGCCTGAGCGTATAAACGGTGAAGCTCGGCAGGCCTGGGCTCGAATTCGTTATGTCTGGCGGCTTGATTAAATAGGCACAATCTTGGTTTGAATCTGCTAACGACGCAAGGACTCGGCCTCATGCAACGACCCCCACCGAATTTTTCCAGTGTTACGGCTGCTGCCGCCCGGCTTGACGGTGTTGCCCATCGCACCCCGGTTCTGACAAGCAGCAGCCTTAACAAACGTTATGGCGCAGAGTTTTTCTTTAAGTGCGAAAACTTTCAGCGCATGGGAGCCTTTAAGTTTCGTGGCGGCTATAACGCGCTTGTTTCAATACCCGTTGCCGAGCGCGCAGCAGGGGTTGTGGCTTACAGCTCGGGTAATCATGCGCAGGCCATTGCCTTGTCGGCCCAGATGCTGGCAATGCCTGCCGTTATTGTGATGCCCGAAGATGCCCCAGCCTTAAAGCTTGCGGCAACCCGTGGCTATGGCGCCGAGGTGGTTCTTTACAACCGCTACACCCAAGATCGGTCCGAGATCTCGCTTAGCATTGCAAAAGAAAGGGGCGCACGCCTTATCCCGCCGTATGACCATCCCGATGTTATTGCTGGCCAGGGAACCGCAAGCCTTGAATTGTTTGAGCAGGTAAACGACCTGGATATGCTTTTTATCTGTCTTGGTGGGGGCGGACTACTTGCAGGCGGTCTGTTGGCTGCTGCGGCTTTAAACCCCGCATGTGCGGTCTATGGCGTTGAACCCGAAGCAGGAAACGATGGCCAGCAGTCGTTTCGCAAGGGTGAGATTGTCTCCATTCCAACACCTAAGACCATTGCCGATGGTGCTCAGACCCGGTTCCTTGGTGAGCTTACCTTTCCCATCATCAAGTCCTATGCCCGAGACATTCTTAGCGTTTCGGACGATGACTTGATTCACAGCATGCGGTTTTTCTTTGAGCGCATGAAGATGGTGGTGGAGCCCACGGGCTGCCTTAGCCTTGCAGGTGCGCTTCATCTGGGTGAGAAGTTAAAAGGGAAACGAGTTGGTATTTTAATTAGTGGTGGCAACGTGGACTCAGAGACCTTCTGCAGGCTGCTTGCCAGCTCGTCATCGACGTCGCTGGCATGAGCTATGAGCTATGAGCTGTGAGCTTTAAACTATGACCTGTGAGCTCGCCCAGAAGCGGAAGCAGGCCAGACGGTCAGAGCC
>JAURFZ010000177.1 GCA_030834045.1 Burkholderiales bacterium | reverse complement strand
CCATTCGCCACCCCTATGGGCGGCTTCAATTTGGTGCTGACCTTGAGCTCCACTTCCGCACACTTATCGGTGCGGGCTGCAACCCCAATGTGTCGGGTGTCGTCGTTATTGGCATTGAGCCCCAATGGACAGGCCGTGTGGTTGAAGGCATTGCAAAAACAGGCAAGCCCGCCGAAGGCTTCTGGATTGAAGGCAATGGCGATCTGGCAACTATTCATAACGCAAGCAAGGCAGCCTACCAACTTGTTAAGCGCGCTTCCGGTCAGCGTCGTGTCGAGGCAGCCCTAAGCGAACTCTGGGTCTCCACCAAATGCGGTGAGTCAGACACCACCTCGGGCTGTGGTTCGAATCCTTCGGTTGGCAATGCCTTCGATAAGCTTTACGAAATTGGTTCAACCCTTGTCTTTGGCGAAACCACCGAGCTGACGGGCGGTGAGCATCTGGTTGCCGAGCGCTGCCGTACCCCTAAGATTCGTGATGAGTTTATGGCGATGTTCGATCGCTACCAAGAGGTTATTAATCGTCACAAAACCAGCGACCTTTCCGACAGCCAGCCCACCAAAGGAAATATTGCCGGCGGGCTTACCACCATTGAAGAAAAGGCACTTGGCAACATCCAGAAAATCGGTAAAAAGTGCATCGTTGACGGTGTTCTTGACAAGGCAGAAACACCAACGGGCCCTGGCCTCTGGTTCATGGACTCGTCCTCGGCCGCAGCCGAGATGGTCACACTCTGCGCCGCCTCGGGCTATGCTGTGCACTTCTTCCCTACGGGCCAGGGCAACGTCATAGGCAACCCCATCCTTCCCGTTATCAAGATCTGCGCAAACCCAAGAACCGTTCGTCTTATGTCTGAGCATATCGATGTCGATGTCTCTGGACTTCTGCGGCGCGAGGAAAACCTTGACCAGGCGGGTGACAAGCTTATTGACAGCATGCTGCGAACAGCCAATGGCCAGGTCACTGCGGCCGAGCTTCTTGGCCATAACGAGTTTGTAATGACCCGCCTTTACGAGTCGGCCTAGGTAGACTCTGCAGGCTAGAACAACCTTAGAACCGTGGGCGGGCAATTGGAGTTTGCAAGAGGATTGCCCGCCTACCGGGTGGTTAAAGATCGACTGATTCAGGCACTTGCCTCGGGTCATTACCCGGCTGGCTCCTCGCTTCCAGCAGAGAAACTATTGGCAGAAGAGCATGGCGTTTCAATTGGAACCCTGCGTAAGGCCGTTGACTCTTTAGTCTTCGAGGGCTTATTAATTAGGCAGCAGGGCAAGGGCACCTTCGTGAGTCAGCACGATAACCAACGCCTTCTGTATTACTACTTTCATATTGTTCCTCAGGGCCAGCAAAAGGTTCGGCCAACAACCAAACTGCTGCGGTTCCAGCGCGGACGGGCGGGCGATGAGGCGGCCCAGCGTCTTGGCCTCGGTGTCTCGTCCTGGGTCTTTAAAATTCGCAACCTTCTTCTTATTGAATCCAAGCCCGTTATTGTCGATGAGATTGTGGTTGACGCAATGCGCTTTGAGGGACTCACCGCGCGGCAGTTTGAATCACGGCCCGGCTCGATCTACCAGCTCTACGAATCCGACTTTGGCCAGACCGTTGTTCGGGCCAGTGAACGCCTGCGTGCCTGCTCGGCCTCGCAAGAGCACAGTAAGCCGCTTGCTATCGAGTCAGACTCCCCACTCTTGCAGATTCGTCGAGTGGCCTACGGCTTCCGAGACGACCCCATCGAGTGGCGAGTCTCGTACGTCAATACTTCGGAGCACGAATACTTCAGCGAACTCAACTCCTAATGAGTGTCGATCTGCCCAGGCTACTTCAGGTTGTTCAAGAGGCCGCCTCGCGCGCAGAGAGGGCGTTTAAGAAAGGCGAATTTACGGTTCGAGAAAAGGCAAAGGGCGACTGGGTAAGCACAGCCGATGCCGAGGTGGAGGCCTTTTTAAAAAAAGAGCTGTCTGAGTTGTATCCACAGGCTCAATTTCTTGGAGAAGAGGGTGGCCTTAGTTCGGCAATCATCCCTCAGGGCCTAGCCCAAGGCCCGGCTTCGCTAACCTGGGTGGTGGACCCTATTGATGGAACAGCTAATTTTGTGCGTGGCATTGCCCATTTCTGCTGCGTGGTTGCCCTGGTCGATGCGAATCAGGAGCCTGTTATTGGGCTTATTGTTGACCCCTGCCGCGAGGAGTCCTTCTGGGCTGTGAAGGGTCAAGGCGCCTGGTTCAATGGGCGTGCACTTGCTGCGACCATTGACCGGCCGCCCATGGAAAGCCTTCTTGCCGTGGTAACACCCAAACCGACAAGCCCCATTGCCAACGCACTGCAGTTATGGCTGCCTGGGGCTGTTCGAAGTTTTGGGGGGATAAGGCGTTCAGGGGCAATGGCCCTTGACCTTGCCTGGCTTGCTGCCGGCCGAATGGATGCCTTTGCTGGGTTTGACCTCGACCCCTGGGATGTTGTGGCAGGCTCACTGCTGGTGCGCGAAGCAGGGGGCCAGTACCAAGACCGCACTCTTCGTATTCATCGAAATAATTCCACTGGCGTTCGGCGCATTGCCGCAGCAGCAGGTCAGCAATGCCTTGATGCCCTGTGCGCTCTCGATGGCCTTGTAAGTAACGCAGCTGTTAGGTAATGGAATTTCTCTCTAGCCTTCAACTGGGCCTAAGCCCAGCCGAGTTTGCCTATGCCCTGCTTGCCTGTCTCATTGCCTACATTGTCTTGGGTGTAACAGGGTTCGGCTCCTCCCTTGTGCTTGTGGCCTGCCTTGTTCAGATTCTTCCCATTCAAGAGGTTGTTGCCCAGGTGGTCTTTCT
>JAURFZ010000176.1 GCA_030834045.1 Burkholderiales bacterium | reverse complement strand
AAGCCGCAATAAATAACCTTGCAAATACGGAAGTTCAATGTAATATTTGCATGGATGATTAATCGTGCTTTAGAACCCTATCTTCTTGAAACTCTGGCAGACTCGCCTGCGGTTGCACTCCTTGGGCCTCGTCAGGTGGGTAAGACTACCCTTGCTTTAGAGGCCTCAAACAAAAGAGCGGGCGCTTACATATATTTGGATTTGGAGTCTGAAACCGACCTTCAAAAGCTCGCATCCCCTGCACTCTTTTTGCAAGGCCAATTAGACAAGCTTGTCATTATTGACGAGGTGCATCGCTACCCAGCCCTTTTCCCCCAACTTCGCGGTCTTATTGACCAGGCTCGTCGAGAGTCTCGCCGCCAGGGCCTCTATCTTCTTTTAGGGTCGGCCTCGCTTGATCTTCTTAAACAGGCCGGTGAAAGCCTGGCTGGACGGGTTCGCTACCTTGAACTTACGCCCTTTAGCCCAGGCGAACTGCCCGAAGCCGACCAGTCCAAACTCTGGCTGCGGGGTGGCTTTCC
Organism: Burkholderiales bacterium; assembly: GCA_030834045.1. Lineage (GTDB taxonomy): Bacteria > Pseudomonadota > Gammaproteobacteria > Burkholderiales > Burkholderiaceae_A > Hahnella. Next base: position 2,309 of record JAURFZ010000176.1, on the reverse strand, counting down.
TGAGAGCTTTCTGGCCAGTTCCCATCGAAAAAGTTTTCAGTGGCGGCGCGATTTCATTCGCAGTTATATAGAGCGCGATGTCAACCAGTTTGCACCCAGGCTTGCAGTTCATAATCTGCGCGCTTTATGGACCATGCTTGCGCATCAGAATGCAGGCCTTCTAAACCTGGCCTCACTTGCCCGTAGCCTTGGGGTTGATCAACGCACGGTAGGTAATTATCTGCAGCTGCTCGAGGACTTTTTGTTGGTGAGGCGGCTTCCGGCCTGGCACCGGCATCCAACCAAGCGTCTGGTTCGTGCACCGAAGACCTACATTCGCGATACAGGTTTATTGCATGCCCTTCTTGGCTTAGAAACCCATGAGCAGCTTTTAGGTCACCCCATACTTGGCGCAAGCTGGGAGGGGTTTGTTGTCGAGTCGATTACCAATGCCTTAAACGCAAGGGCGCAGCCCTACTTTTACAGAGCTGCCAGTGGTGCCGAGGCGGACCTTTTACTTGAATGGGAGTCGGGCGAGCGCTGGCTTATTGAAATTAAACACAGCCTAAGCCCAAAGTTGGCGCGTGGATTTCATAGTGCCTGCAACGATCTAAAGCCAAGTCGGCAGTTTGTTGTAACGCCGAGCAGCGACAGCTGGCCCCTTAACGAAGACACCGCTGCCGTGAGTCTTCCAACCGCTTTAAAACTTGTGGGCGAGGCGAATTAAGGCAGCACCGGCACAAGGCTTAGCCCCGTGGTTTCAGGCAGATTAAACATCAGGTTCATCACCTGCACGGCCTGGCCCGAGGCTCCCTTCACCAAATTGTCTTCCACTACTAAAATACAAAGCAGGTTCGAGGCCTCGCCTGAGCGCACTGGCGGGCGGTGCACGGCAATACGCATGAAGTTTGATGCCCTTACGGAGCGGGTCTCCGGCATGCTGCCTGCGGGCATCACATCCACAAAAGGTTCACTGGCGTAGCGCGCCTCGTAAAGGGCTTGCATGTCGGTGGCCATTCCTTTAGGGGTAAGCCTTGCATAAAGCGTGGCGTGAATGCCGCGAATCATAGGGGTTAGGTGTGGCACAAAGGCCATGGCCAGTGCCTGTTGGTCACTGGCCGGCTGGCCAGCTTTAGCCATAATATTTTTAAGGCCCTGGGTAATTTCGGGCCAGTGCCTGTGGCCGCTTACACCGTAGGCTTTAAAGTTGTCGCTTGTTTCGCTGAACAAGGTATTCACCTCGGCCTTACGGCCCGCGCCACTGACGCCCGACTTGCAGTCAGCAATAAGACTCTGAGGGTCAATGAGGCCAGCCTGCTCAAGCACGGGCAAATAGCCCAGTTGCACCGCCGTGGGGTAGCAGCCCGGTAAGCCAATAAGCCTCGCAGAGCGAATGGCCTCGCGATGCACTTCCGGAAGACCATAGACCGCCTCGCTAAGTAGGTCGGTGCAGCTATGCGGCATTTTGTACCAGCGCTCAAACTCGGCCGGGTCTTGCAGGCGAAAATCAGCCGCCAGGTCAATCACCTTCACGCCTTTATCTAAAAGTGCACGCGCCTGCTCCATGGCCACGCCATGAGGCGTTGCAAAGAACACCACGTCACAGTCTTGCAGAGGTGCTTGAGCGGGGTCACTAAAGGCCAGGTTCACCCTTGTGCGCAGCGATGGGAAGAGTTCGGCCACAGGCATGCCCACTTCCTTGCGCGAGGTAATAGCAATAAGCTCCGCGTGCGGGTGCTGGGCCAAGAGCCTTAGCAGCTCGACCCCGGTGTAGCCCGTGCCGCCAACAATTCCGATTTTGATCATTCCGACGTCACCCTCTGTTGGGTTTACCCTTCACCCTTCGATCTCTCGATCTCATTTAAGAAGTCGTTCAGAGTCTGCACTAATAATCCTTTTGCCTTTGCCTTGTCATTCATAAGAGCACCAAAATCCTTAACGTCGCCTGTGAGAAGAATTTGAGCGTTACCCCCAAGAGCAGCGAAAAAAATTGGAAGATCTTTTTTGGGTAAGTTTACAAGGCCCTCCGAACATGGAAATTCAGGAATGACCTCTAGGTTTAGTAGTTGATCCAGATGAGCTTGAAGGCATTGAGGATACTTACGCTCTAAATTTCTTCGAGCCTCCTCGAGCGCATACCTGCTTGTGCAAAGAACCCAGTCATTTGCTTGGGCAACTTGAATAACAGAGGCCGATTTGCCCTCGGGCCGATGCGCTGCTGTAAATAAAATATTGGCGTCAAGAAAGATGCGCATTAACGCTTCTTGAGAACCTCTTCAATTCTCTCTCGCTGCCCCGGGGCAAATTCGTCTTCTTTGGCCCAGTTCGCA
>JAURFZ010000175.1 GCA_030834045.1 Burkholderiales bacterium | reverse complement strand
AATGCACGATTCGGTGTAGGCCCAGTCGCCTGAACTGTCCTTCATGCCCACGATGGTCTTAGGGTAGGCCCTGACCAGACGCTCAAGAAGATCCACCGATAAACCCACCTGGCTCACCTGCGGAATGTTGTAGAGATAGACCTGCAATTGAGCATGACCCACAGCCTGAATAACATCACTAAAAAACGCAAAGAGGCCGTCGTCGGAGACGTTCTTGTAGTAAAACGGTGGCAGCATAAGCACGCTTGTAACCTTCGTGTTTACAAAGCTACGCGTGAGTTCAATGGCATCGTCTAGATTGCATGCACCTGTGCCTGGCATGAACTGATCTGCGGGGAGACCCTTCAGTAGCAGGCCGTCGAGGCAGGCACGCTTTTGCCGGACGGACATGGAATTGCCTTCCGAATTTGTTCCAAAAACGGCAAGGCCCACACCCTGACCCAGTAGCCATTGGCAGTGTCTGGTGAGTCTTTCAATGCAGGGCTCATGGTTGCTCTGAAAGGGGGTTATAACAGGGGCTAAGACGGCGGGGAGGTTAGAGCGGTGCATAGAAGACGAGCGCTTTCTTTTCTAAACGAACAGGAGGGTAGGGCTTGGGTACTTTAACTTCCGCTTCAATGGCTCGGCCCAACATTCTGGTCTAACGTCCCGAGCAGTGACCACCGGAAGAGGCCTGACCACTTCCCATAATAAAGGCTGGAGGCTCAGGCCGGGGCTTGTTGTAGCTTGAGAAGTCGAGGCTTAGTCCCAGGAGCAAGAGAGTCCACAACAAAAGAATGGAGGAGACACGTTTCATCTACTTGACCCCCAAAGGTGCACGCAGTCGAACACCCAGAATCGACCCAAGGAAGGCCATGACAAACCAGGCCCAGCCATGAAGGCTTGCAGAGGCCGCTCCACCAAGAAAGGCACCAATGTTGCAGCCAAAGGCAATGCGCGAACTGTACCCCAGTACAAGACCTGCAAGAAGACCCACAACAAGCGTACGCAGGCCCAGTGCAATGAACTCGTTGCTGCCTACATTCCAACGGGCAGCGGCCATGGTCCCAAACAAAAGCCCCAGATTGGTCAGCGTGGTGATATCCCAAAGCACGGGCTCAATAATGCGCTCGACATGCGGTGCAACGCCCCAGAAGGCATCCTGGCTCAGGTCGGCACCAAGACCTACTGCCAGTTTTGCGCCCCAAAGACCAAGCCCATAAACAATGCCCCAGGGCTGGCCTGCCACCATTAAATGCACGGCATAAAGAATGCCAATGACCACGGCGGCCTTCACTAAATTGGAACTAAGCCAGGCCGTGTCGAACACGAGGCCTTGCGTGCTTGCCGCTTTCTTTGCCTGCCAACGACAGGCAAGGCTAACTAGCAGACAAAGCAAAAGGGTAAGAAGAAGGCCGCCAGAAAGGCCAAGGTTACTTAGAAGATCAATGGGCTCACCTCCCAAGGGCCCACCTAGAGCAAGCCAGGCCGGTTGGTGGGAGGCACCCCAGAAACTGCCTGCAATAAAGCCTGGAAGCACCGCCCAGGAATAACTGTTGCCTGCGCCCGCTTTGTGCAGAGAGCCCGATCCACAGCCGTCTGCAAGCTGCATAGCGATGCCAAAGACGAAGGCGCCAATAAGCAGACTCCAGCTTAAGGGTGCTACGGCGCCTACAAGCTCTTGGGGGTAAAGGACAAGAAGCGGAAGGCTAAGCAGGCCAGCAAGCCCAACAAGCAGCATCTGCGAGACCAGACCCGAGGCGTCTCTTTGAAGAATAAACCTGCGCCAGCCGCCCGCGAGTCCAAATCCATAGCCCTGAAGTGCTAAGCCAAAGCCAATACCAATAAGAACCAAGAGGCCGGCCTGCACACCGGCAAGCACGGTCACGGTAAGGACGCCTAAAACGCCCAACAGGCTTAGGCCGGTTCGTTTAAGAGTCATACGATCTTCTTCAATAAATAGGCGGACCGCTTACTTCGGTAGACCAGTGCCAAGCAACTGGCGGAAAAGCGCGGTGGCTCGACCGGGTTCGTTTTGCATGGGTAGGCCTGCGTTACTCCATGCCACTATCGAGTCGGGGTAAAGCCGCGTACCCGACTGGCCAAGAATTTCTGAGAGCACAAACCAGTTCGTGGCAGCCCAGTGCCCCGTGTTGCAGAAAGAAACCTTATCGTCAGAGGCCAGCAGGCCCTTGGCCTGAGCCACACTTCGAATGGAGTCAAGCGGCTTTAAAAGCCCCGTCTTGGGTTGAAACCATTCCTCAGAGTCGAGGTGGTTCGCACCGGGAAGCGTTCCCCAGCGTGCCGCTGCAGGGTGACGAACATCCCCTTTATAAAAACTCTCGGGCCTTGCATCAAGCAGTCTGCTCTCTGAGGCGCCTGCCCGGGTAAGCGACTGAACCTGATCGACCGTAACCACTTGGCTGCTGTCAAAACTCACAGAAATGGGCTTTGCTGCCAGGCTTGGCATACCCGTTGCCAAGGGCTTCTTCGCGGCAAGCCAGGCTGCAAGGCCGCCATCAAGCACAGCCAGGCTCTCAAAACCCGCGATTTTTAAAGTCCAATAAACCCGGGCGGCCGCGCCAAAGTCGGTGCCTGTCTTGCCCTCGCTCACAATAACGATGGGCTGATTTTTCTGCAGGCCCAGTCCACTCAAGAACGCGCTGAATTCTCTCTCGACGGGCAACTGGCCTGGGTTGGTCTTTGTACCGCGAAATTTTCCATAGGGCGCAGGCAGAGCTCCGGGTATATGGCCCGCGGCAAAAATGGGCGTCTTTTTGTCTTCTTTAAAAAGGGGGCGCAGATCGAGCACGGCAACGGCCTGTTTGCTAAGAAGATCTTCAAGTGCATCCACCGAGACCACCGGGCCTGGC
>JAURFZ010000174.1 GCA_030834045.1 Burkholderiales bacterium | reverse complement strand
TGGTGCGCGGTGAGCTGACGCTTTCGTCAAAGGCTGTCCAGCGTCTTATTGAAACCTGTCTTATGGAGTTCGACCAAGAGGCCACCGCCCCTGTGGTGATTCGAATGCACCCCGATGATCTGGCCCGCTTTGAACAAGACGATGCGCTTCTTCCGAAAAACATGATTCTTCGGCCAGACCCCAATGTACTCATTGGCAGTGTCAAGGTGCAGATGAATGGCGCACTTATTGAAGATCTTATGCAGCACCGCGCCCAGGTGCTCTGGCGTTCGCTGATGCAAGGCCAGGAGGCGGGCGACCTACCCGATTCATTCTTACGCAATGTGGCCCTTGTGAAAGAGGCCTTTGATGAAGTGGCTGCATCGTCGGATGCATCCGATGAAGTCCTCGCCGCGGAGGTGACTGACATTGCGCAGCCCGAACCAACGGAGCTTGAGGAAGCTGCTTTAGAGACGCCGAACAATAACCAAAAAGGCGACCCTCTGTGAGCTTTGACGATCTCGCCGAGGCAGTGATGCCAAGGTTACGCGTACCACCGCCAATGCGAACGGGCACGCTTGCCCGCGTTGTAGGCCTAACGCTTGAGGCTAAGGGCATTATGGCGCCCCTTGGCGCAGTCTGCGAGGTTGTGGGTGCGGGTGGACATCGTATTGAGGCCGAGGTGGTGGGCTTTCAAGATCAGGCCATTTTCTTAATGCCGTTTGTGGAACCCAAGGGGGTTGGACCTGGCGACCTGGTTCGGGTCACAGAACATACGGCCCATGCCAAGCTTGGCCCTGAGCTGCTTGGCCGCGTTGTAGGTCCGCGAGGCGAGGCGCTTGATGGCCTGCCCGAGCCCGACTGCAAAGACCGGCTTTCTTTGCTTGGCCTTCCCGTCAACCCAATGGAGCGTGGCCCCATTCATGAAACGCTTGATGTGGGTGTGCGTGCCATGAATGGCATGCTCACTATGGGTAAAGGCCAACGCATGGGGCTTGTTGCGGGCTCAGGGGTTGGAAAGAGCAGCCTCCTGGGCATGCTCACTCGCTACACCAAGGCCGATCTTGTAGTTATTGGATTAATTGGTGAACGCGGGCGCGAGGTGCAGGCCTTCATACAAGAATCGCTTGGCCCCGAGGGTCTGGCAAAGAGCGTCGTGGTGGCCGCACCTGCAAATGTCTCTGCGGTCTTAAGGCTGAAGGCGGCGCTTTATTCGCACCTTATCGCCGAATATTTTCGTGACCAGGGCAAGAACGTGTTGCTGCTGGTTGATAGCCTTACCCGGGTGGCCCATGCCCAGCGCGAAATTGGTCTGGCCGTGGGTGAGCCGCCCACAGCCAAGGGCTACCCACCGTCAGTCTTTAGCCTTCTACCCAGTCTTATTGAGCGTGCCGGCGTTGGCCGCCGAGGCTATGGTGCCATTACTGCGGTCTACACTGTGCTTGCCGAAAACGACGATGCCTCGGACCCCGTGGTGGACATTGCACGTGCGTCCTTGGATGGGCAGGTGATGCTCTCGCGATCCTTAGCCGATGCCGCCCATTACCCGGCCATCGATTTAAACGGCTCCATTTCAAGGGTGATGCAAAACCTAGTGGACCCTCCGGCCATGAAGGCCGCCAACCGACTGCGCCGGCTGTGGTCTTTGTATCAGCAAAACGCCGACCTTATTCAGGTGGGTGCCTATCAGCCCGGCACCAATGTTGACCTTGATACAGCCATTACCCTTCGCCCCGATATCGAACAGTTCCTTCAACAAGACATGCACGAGCCTTGCGGGCTTGAAGAAACACGTCTGGCCTTATTGGCCTTGTATCAAAAGTCCTTGCAGTTATCGGGCGCAGGCGTTGATATGCCAGCGGCTAAATCGACAGCGGCAACTGGTTTTGCACAAGGCTCGGCACCTGCCCGCTCGCAAGGCCGAGCACCAGGCCCTGCCGGTGGGGCCGGTGCCTTACGACCTGCTGCCAGTGCGCCATCCGGTATGCGCATTACGTCGCGCGGCGCAAAGGCCTAGCTAGATGATGAAGACTTCAGGCCGAGCCATCCCCCTTCTTGTTCGCCTTGCCGAGAACAAGGTGAGCGGCGTGCTGCATCGTGTGGGTGAAATTAAAAATATGCTTACCAAGCTTGAGGAGAGGCTTTTGCAGCTCACAGAGCTTCGGCACGATTACACCGAACGTCTTCGTAGCCTCCAGCTTGACAAGGGTTTGTCAGAGGCACAAAACCTGCGCCGTTTTATTAAGAGCCTGCTTGATATGGAGGATCGCCTTAAGGCCGAGCGCGAGTCCATTGAGGGCCGGCTTGCCCAGGCCATGAGCGACTTAGCGCAAGCGCGGTTGGACCAGAAGAAAATGCAATCGCTGCTTGAGCGACAGTCCAGCCGACAGGCCAAGGCCGATGAGGAAAAAGAGCAGAGAGCCATGGACGCCGCAGGCATTGCCCGGTTCAACCGGCAAACTGTTTAATTCCGGTGACAGTTGACTTCCAGAATATATCTTGTTCCGTTAAACCCAGCGATTCGAGTTTGGCCCTGACTGTCGGTTATAGCTCTCATAAAGAAATTATGACGTGACTCGCTTTTTCGCTGCGGCGGTGGACCAATTGTTTGGTCTCCCTTCGAGGGGGTAAGTTTTTTAGCTCTTGAGACATTTAAGCCAAGACCGCTTGCGGGGGCAAAAAGGCCTCTGGTTCTCGCCCTTTCAGGCAGAATGGGGCATGGCGCTTCAACCCGTTCCCCTTTTTCCCCTCGGGGCAGGTCTTTTCCCAGACGGGCTTCTGGCGCTGCGTATTTTCGAGGTGCGCTACCTGGATATGGTGAAGCGTGCTTTAAAGGAAAAGACAGGCTTTGGGGTGATTTTGTTAAGTGAGGGCTCGGAGG
>JAURFZ010000173.1 GCA_030834045.1 Burkholderiales bacterium | reverse complement strand
GAGGCCTTGGCGCTTATGGCAAGTCAGTTCGAGGGCAATTATTCCGCCGCCCACCAGGAGCTTGAAAAGCTGGCTGCAAGCCCACGGGCCAATCCCGATGCGGCCCTGACCCCCGAGGAGCTCGCCCAGGCCATCTCCAACCATGCCCGCTACAACGCCTTTCAGTTTGCCCAGCAAATTAGCACCGTCGGAGCAGCGCGGTCACTGCGTGTGCTTCGCGGGCTCCAAGAAGAAGGCGAGCCCTTGCCGCTGATTGTCTGGGCCTGCGCCCAGGCCTGCCGACGTCTGCCCGAGAACAAGTCGGGCCCCGCCCTGCAGCGGTTAAGCCGCATCGATACAATGTTCAAAGGAATTGCTCCGGGCGACCCCTGGTCGGAGCTTGAACGTCTTGTTCTAACACTTGCCCCATGAATGCACCCTACTCCACGCCAAGTTCTGCCGACACGCTCAGTCTTCTTCATGAGATGGGCATGCGTGCGCGTCGCGCCGCACAGGCCATGGCACGGGCAAGCGCTGCCGAGAAGAACGCTGTCCTTACCCGGCTTGCAGAGGCCATTGAATCGCAGAGCGCAGCCATTGCGCTTGAGAATAAGAAAGACCTTGAGGCGGCTGGGAAGGCCGGGCATGATGCCGCCTTTGTTGACCGGCTTCGCCTGACCGAGAAGGTTATGGCCGGCATGGCCGATGGCCTGCGCCAGGTTGCTCAGCTAAACGACCCTGTGGGCGAAATCAGCATGCTGCGTCGCCAGCCCTCCGGTATTCAGGTGGGCCACATGCGTATGCCCCTGGGTGTCATTGGCATCATCTACGAGTCGCGCCCTAATGTCACCATTGACGCGGCCGCCTTGTGTCTAAAGTCGGGCAATGCCTGCCTGCTGCGCGGGGGCTCGGAGGCTATTTACTCCAACCAGTTTCTTGCGCTGCTTATTGGGGACGCCCTTCAAGACTGCGGCCTAAGTCGCGATGCCGTGCAGGTTGTGCCCACAACAGACCGGGCTGCGGTGGGCGCCATGATTCAAATGCCCCAGTACATCGATGTCATTATTCCGCGAGGCGGCAAGTCGCTAACCTCGCGCATTGCCAATGAGGCGACGGTGCCTGTTATTAAGCACCTGGACGGCATCTGCCACAGCTACGTGGATGACGAGGCCGACCTTGAGATGGCCATTCGTGTATGTGACAACGCCAAGACCCAGCGCTATTCCCCCTGCAACACAATGGAGACGCTGCTCGTGCATCAGGCCATTGCACTCGCCTTTCTGCCGCGCATCTGCAGCATCTATGCCCAGAAGGGTGTCGAGCTTCGCGTCTGCCCAGCGACACGCAAGCTGCTTGAAGGCAGCGGATTTCAAGCGCCAGGCCACCAGCCCCTGGTGGATGCAACCGACGAAGACTGGTCCACCGAATACCTTGCGCCCATTTTAAGTATTCGCGTCGTGAAAGACATGGACATGGCCATGGCCCATATCGCCCAGTGCGGCTCTGCCCACACCGAGGCTATTCTCACCATGAACCATGGCAAGGCCATGCGGTTTCTGCGTGAGGTGGATTCCTCCTCGGTTATGGTGAATGCCTCAACCCGTTTTGCAGACGGCTTTGAGTACGGCCTGGGCGCTGAAATTGGAATTAGCACGAACAAGCTTCATGCCCGCGGGCCGGTAGGCCTCGAAGGCCTCACCAGCCAGAAGTGGGTCGTGCTGGGTGAGGGCCAGATTCGTGGCTAGTCTTATTCTTGGCGTGCTTGGAACCCTTATAGGCTACCTGCTTTATGCCTTTGCCGACACCGGGGTGCTCTGGATGAAGGCCCTGCATATTATTTTTGTCACCAGCTGGTTCGCGGGCCTTTTCTACCTGCCTCGCATCTATGTGAACCTTGCCATGGTGACCGAAGGCAAGCAGGGCGAGCCCGAACGCAGCAGGCTTTTACTGATGAGCCATAAGCTTTACCGGTTCATGACCCCATTGATGGTGCTTGCCATGGTCTTCGGCCTTTGGCTGTGGCTGGGCTTTGGCATTGGCATGCCTGCACAAGGCAACGGCTGGATGCATGCCAAGCTTCTTATCGTTCTTCTGCTGCTGGGCTATCACCATGTGCTTGGCCGTCAGCTTAAGCGCTTTCAGGCCGAGGTGAACACCCATGGCCATGTCTGGTACCGATGGTTCAACGAGCTTCCTGTCCTTTTACTTTTTGCCGCCGTCATTCTGGTGGTGGTTAAGCCCTTTTAGTGGCCGCGCCCGTCCACGCGGTCTTTGCCGTCTGTCCGGCAGGCCTTGAGCCGGCGCTCGAAGACGAACTTCGCGCCCAGCCAGGCATCACCGAGGTCTCTAGCGGCCGCGGCGGGGTCTGGTGTCGGGCTGATGCCATGGCCATTGCACGGGCCAACCTCTGGTGCCGTATTCCCACACGCCTTCTTCTTAGTCTTGATCAGTTTCGACTGAACTCGCCCGACGACATTCTTGAGGCGGCAAGCCGCATTGCCTGGGAATCTTTTTTTGATGTCAGCCAGACGATTCGCGTAGATGCAAACCAGGGCCGCAAGCCCCTGTTTAAGCTGCCACTCTCGCTTGCGGCCTTAAAGACCAAGGACGGCATCTGCGACCGGTTTCGCCAGGAAACCGGCGAGCGTCCTTCGGTCAACACCCAGACGCCCGATCAACGTATTTGGCTTTTTGTGGATGGTGACAAGGCCACCCTGTCGCTTGACACCAGCGGCGAGCCTCTTTTCAAGCGAGGTTGGCGGCTCTCAAAGGGCGAGGCACCCTTGCGTGAAAACCTGGCTGCCGCGCTTATTCAGTTTGCCTTCAAGGCCCAAGACCTCGGGGCCTCCCAAGAGGCTTCAAAGGCCTTGCGTCTCCTCGATCCCTTTTGCGGA
>JAURFZ010000172.1 GCA_030834045.1 Burkholderiales bacterium | reverse complement strand
AACCGACCCACGATTTATGCGACTAACCGCCAAGTGGTACGTGCGTGGTGGCATCTTCACCACAGTCGTGGCCGAGCACCGAAAGCCCGGATGGCTGCCCCTGCCCGCCGTTAACCTTTCTCAAATACCGCCCGAACAGTCTATTCGCGATGCTTAAAGCTCAGAAGCCACACGCCTGCTAACCCATACGCCCGTCAGTCAACTGCCCTAATCCCCATTGCCCCCTTACCTAAGCCTACGTCCATGACCATAACCAATCAAACGCACGCCAATCTTGCCAAAACCATCGAGGAGGCCTGGGAAAACCGTGCCGACATAACAGTCCAGTCAGCGTCTTCGGCGCTGCGCGATGCCGTTCAGGCTGTTGTCTCCGAGCTTGACGCGGGGCAGCTAAGGGTTGCTGAAAAACAAAATGGCAACTGGGTCGTCCATCAGTGGATAAAGAAGGCCGTTCTGTTGAGTTTTCGACTCGCCGATAACAAGGCCATACAGTCGGGCGCCTTGCAGTTTTTCGACAAGGTGCCCACGAAATTCGAGGGTCTGTCTCAGAGCGAGCTCACTGCCATGGGCGTGCGTGTGGTGCCCCCAGCGGTGGCACGTCGAGGCGCCTTTATTGCCCGCAATGTTGTTCTCATGCCCTCCTACGTCAACATTGGCGCCTATGTTGACGAGGGAACCATGGTCGACACATGGGCCACCGTTGGGTCCTGCGCCCAGATTGGCAAGAACGTCCACCTCTCAGGCGGCGTAGGTATTGGCGGTGTTCTTGAGCCGCTGCAGGCTAACCCCACCATTATTGAAGACAACTGCTTCATCGGAGCTCGCTCCGAAGTCGTCGAAGGCGTGATCGTCGAGGCCAACTCGGTGCTCTCAATGGGTGTGTTCATTGGCCAGTCAACCAAAATCTACGATCGCGAATCCGGAGAGGTCTTCTATGGGCGTGTTCCTGAAGGAAGCGTCGTTGTTCCTGGCAGCCTACCCTCGGCCGATGGCCGCTACAGCCTTGCCTGCGCCGTTATCGTAAAACGTGTCGATGCCAAGACGCGGGCAAAGACAGGCATTAATGAACTGCTTCGCCTGGCCTAACTGTCCGCCTGGGCCCAGGCCTAAGCGACCTCCCATGCACCGTCACTAGCACATGGATACCCGGCTCTTTGGAATCCAGCAATGCGATCAGGTGCGCGCGGCCCGTCGGTGGCTTGACGCGCGGGGCCTAAGCTACGTCTTTGTGGACTTCAAGAAAGAGGCACCCACAGAATTTTTGCTTCAGGAATGGCTAAAACACCTACCGTTTGATAGCCTTATCAATAAGCGAGGCCGCACCTGGCGGACACTTGCGGAAGACCATCGACGCCAGATCATCGACCAACCCTCCGCACTTGAACTGATGCTCAGCCAGCCCCTTGTGATTAAACGCCCTGTTCTTGTTACGCAAGACGACAAGCTTGCCGTCGGGTTTTCTGATGGTCTTTACACCAGCCTTTTCCCTCAAGTTACCTAAGGGTGCCGAGCCTATGCAGACCACTGAAGTCCTTGCCGTCGAGACCCTTGAACTTGCCCGATCGCTTATACAGCGCGAGTCGGTAACGCCTGCCGACGGTGGGTGCTGCGAGCTCATCGCCTCAAGGCTAGGCCCCCTTGGTTTCAAGACCGAACTTCTGAACTACCAGGATGTCACGAACCTTTGGGCGGTTCGTGAGGGTGGTCAACCAGGGCCCACAGTGGTCTTGGCTGGTCATGTCGATGTCGTGCCGCCGGGCCCAGCCGACCAATGGCTGCACCCGCCCTTCTCCGCCGCGATCGATGCCGACCACATATACGGTCGTGGCGCGGCCGATATGAAGTCATCGGTGGCCGCTTTCGTTACGGCCACCGAGCGCTTCCTAAGCCAGAGCCCATCCTTTCACGGGCGCATTGCCTACCTCATTACGTCCGATGAAGAAGGCCCCGCCCTGCATGGCACGGTGGAGGTGCTTCGGGAGCTTGCACATCGTGGCGAGCCACTGAACTACTGCATCATCGGGGAGCCAACCTCAAGCCACCGGCTTGGGGACACAATAAAAAATGGGCGCCGTGGCACCTTGTCGGGCAAGCTGTTCATTCGTGGTAAACAAGGGCATGTGGCCTATCCCCATCTTGCCGAGAATCCCATTCATCGCTTCGCTCCAGCCCTTACCGAACTTGCTGCCATCGCATGGGATGACGGCAACACCTACTTCCCTGCAACCACCTGGCAGGTCTCTAATATTCATTCGGGTACCGGCGCAGGCAATGTCATTCCTGGCGAGCTTATGGCCGACTTTAATTTCAGGTTTGGAAGCGTCTCAACCCCCGAGGCCTTAAAACACAGGCTCGAGGCGGTTCTCAACCGACATGGCCTAAGCTACACCATCGACTGGAATCTTGGCGGCGACCCCTATCTGACGCCCCCTGGCACACTCTGCGATGTTGTTCAACAAAGCATTCGCGCTGTCTGCAAGATCGACCCTCAACTCTCTACCACCGGTGGCACCTCCGACGGACGTTTTATTGCGAAACACTGCCGTGAAGTCATTGAGTTCGGACCCGTCAACGCCAGCATTCACCAGATCAACGAACGCATTCTTGCGGCAGACCTTCTTCCGCTGGCGCAGATCTACCTGCAGAGCCTCACCAGGCTACTTACTGCATCGCCCGCAGCTGTCGCACAGAAAGATACGGCCCAGGACCTGAATGACTAAAGCAGCAAAGGGCCCGGGCAGCCCGCCCGACTGCGACCCAGGCTGGATACAAGATTTACGAAGCGTGTCTGACTGGCTTCGATTTTCCGTCAGCGAGATGCGTCGAAGTGACTGTGTTTTGGGCCAGGGCTGTCTGAACTGGCTGGATGAGGCCCGATGGCTT
>JAURFZ010000171.1 GCA_030834045.1 Burkholderiales bacterium | reverse complement strand
CGTTCTTGTAATGCATCAAGCAGTGAAATCTGGGCGCTCAAAAGTAGGGCATTAAACCCAGATCATCAAAAAGGCTGGGAAGCATACGATGCGCCTGGACAGCAATAAACATAGCCCCTAAAGAATCCCCGAACACGCCTGCCGTTGCCGGCCCTACCAGACGAATTCGTGGGGAGGACTGGCCGCTGAAACCCATAACCCGGCAGTTCTGATCAACGCGAAACCCTACGCCGCTCTGATCTCGAACAAGAAGCCCAGACTTAACCATCCTGCCTGCGAGTGTCAGGGGATCAATGTCGCCGCCAAGATCAAAACCCGTGCAATTGATCAGTGCGTCAAACTCTTGCTCAATTGACTGCCCTTGCCTTTGGAACTGAAGCTCGAGCCGCCCATTGTTCAAGGCCTTTACGTTCACGAGTGACCGAGCACAAAAAGATAGACGGCCTGCTGCCACGGCCTTGTCGAGACTCTCGGCCGTCTGCGGGGGCAAGCGGAAACGGGCCACGTCGTACCAGACTCGAAGCCGACGAAAGAAACGCTGCTTTTCAGCATGGCCAAGCAAAGGCCAGAACTGCCAGACCACATCGCGGGCCTCATCAAAGCCTTGCTGCCATGGCATGCCTTGGCTTGTGAGGCTTTTTATACGCTGTCGCATGGCCGCGCATAAATGCCTCACTGTCCATGCGGACCCGTAACCTGGGTCAAGATAGCTTGGAACTTGGCCGTTAATACGATCAACAAGCCACGTCTGGGGAAGATTCTGCTGCGCCTTTGCATCAGGTGGACGTTGCCGATGCGGAACGAGCCCTCGTCTTGAAAAGGCCGTAATACGTACACCAGAGCTTTGACGCAGAAGCGTTGAAATAACATCGGCTGCCGTAAGGCTTGTTCCCATGACCGCCACCTGAGAGCCGGGGGTGAGCCTTTGGCACAGGGCCTGAAGGCCATCGCCCGCTAAGGGTGAGCTTATGACAGAGGGATGCTCTGTTAGGTCTTGAAGCATTGGGGGCACCCGGGCGGCAGGGTTTCCAAAGGCCAGCACCACCGAATCGGCAAGGAGACTCTCGCCTGTCTGCAGCTTGAGCGCCACCTGGTTCGCAGTAAGGTGAATTTGGTCAACACGACTGCGCTGATGACGAATCGTGGAGCCACTTTCATTCCTGCTCGCGAATTCTTGAACGGCCTCATGAAGATAACGACCGTAATCGCCTCGACGCAAAAAGGTACCAAAAGAACAGTGGGCACCTGGATCTTGCGTAAGAAGATGGGTTTTCTCAAGCCAACGCTGCACATGGCTGGTATCAAGAGGATCAATGGAGTGAGTAGCAATAGGCCCATTGACACGATGGTCAGGGTCGCTTCCTCGATACGGCAGTCCCCGACCCAGCTCGGCATTGGGCTCAATAATGACGATATCCAGCGCAATGGGGGAGCGTCGTGCAGCCTGTACGGCAAACGTTGCACCCGTGAATCCACCACCTACAATGGCAAGCCGGGGTAAAGAACTATTCAATATAAACTCGCAAGGTAGCCCGTTAAACGCCTAAATTGATGAGAACTTTTCTTGCCCTCGTTGCATGCTTTATTCCAATAATTGCGCTCGCTCACGAGGTCACCGTGGCGGTTGCGTCTAACTTTACAGCGCCCATGAAAGTTATTGCCAAGGCGTTTGAAAACGATACCGGCCACAAGACAAAACTTGCTTTTGGCGCAACGGGGCAGCTCTATGCACAAATAAAGAACGGAGCCCCCTTTCAGGTCTTTCTTGCTGCAGATGATAAGGCCCCTGCCCAATTAGTCACGGGGGGCCTTGCAGTCGTTGATTCCCCATTCACCTATGCCAGTGGACGGCTTGTTCTGTGGAGCAGGACGCCCGGTTTAATCAACGAGACGGCAGAAGTCTTAAAACGAGGAGACTTTAACAAGCTTGCCGTAGCCAATCCTAAACTTGCGCCCTACGGCGCGGCGGCGATGGAGGTTATTGAAAAAATGGGGCTGGCGTCATTGCTTACACCAAGGCTTGTTGAAGGCTCAAACATTGGGCAGACCCTTCAGTTTGTCTCATCCGGAAATGCCCAAGTTGGTTTTGTTGCCTTATCCCAGGTCTTTGACAATGGACGACTAAAAGAGGGCTCTGGCTGGATCGTCCCCTTGGGTCTGCACAAGCCCCTTCAACAAAACGCCGTTTTACTGAAGGCAGGACAACAAAACCCCGCCGCAGAGGCACTCATGAGTTACCTTCGTAGCAATAGAGCCTTAGCGATTATTCGGTCGTTCGGCTACGACGCTTTAGCACCCCAATAAATCTGTTCTTAACCCGAAGAAAGCCCGAGCCCTTTGCCTACCCTACCCATAAGCTTCGAAGCCTGGCAGGCCATTGGTCTTACCCTTCAGCTAGCAACAGCCACTACGCTTATTTTGCTGTTGGTGGCAACTCCGTTGGCATGGTGGCTCTCACAAACCCAGTCAAAGTGGCGAGCCGCAGTTGGAGCCTTGGTTATGCTACCCCTGGTTCTGCCACCTACTGTTCTTGGTTTTTACATATTGGTTGTGCTGGGACCGGACGGATGGATTGGGATGGTCACCCAATCAATTGGGCTGGGCTTACTCTCCTTTTCTTTCTCGGGCCTGCTTATTGGGTCCATTATTTTCTCCTTACCTTTTGCAGTACAGCCCATTCAATATGCATTTGAAGCAATTGGCCGACGACCCTTAGAAGTCGCTGCAACCTTGGGTGCAAAACCTCTCGACGCTTTTTTTTCGGTGGCACTTCCTTTAGCCAAGCCTGGACTGCTTACCGCAACTGTCCTTAGCTTTACCCATACGGTCGGGGAGTTCGGCGTTGTCCTGATGATTGGTGGAAACATTCCTGGGCAGACAAGGGTTGTATCAACCCAGATCTTTGGCCATGTTGAAGCCATGGAATAC
>JAURFZ010000170.1 GCA_030834045.1 Burkholderiales bacterium | reverse complement strand
TTTTTCTCGGGATTATTGGGGCTTGCCGGGTTTTCAGTGGGCTCCACAGGGTCCGAACCCTGAGAGGCTTCGCCAGTGGGTACGAGCCGAAGGTTGGGCTCTTTCGATTCGGTGAAGGTTGCAAAGACATCGCGCGTGCTCGCATAGAACGATCCGTGGGCCACGGCAATCAGAATGAAGGTGATGGGCATGAGAAAGGTAAAGACCGCCTGCTGGCTGAGCCCTGCAAGGCTTGTGAAAGCCGAAACGAGGAGGCTTAGAAAGATGAGCAAGGCAAACCAACAGAGACCGTAAACAAAAAAGGCTCTTCTGTTGCGCCAGACGGCGAAGAAGGAATAGAAAAGCGCCTTGGCCACGGGGTACTGCCCCCAGACCAAAAGCTGTGGTGCAAACCAGAAGGCCATGAGCACGGGCATGTAGCCCAAGACCGCCACAATCAGGCCCCACTGAAGACTCGGGTCCATGGAGATGGTTGGATCGGTGAGTTCTTCAGGCGACTGACTCATTGCCCGGAAAAGGCTACCGCCATCGACCGTCCATGCAAGCACAAGAACAACCACGAGCCCCGCGAAATAAAGCAGCCCCATCTGCAACAGTGGCTTAGCCTTGTCACTGCGAAAGCCAGAGACAAGCAACAAAGGCATGGGCATTTCCTTGCGATCGATCGCGCAGGCCAATGCAACGAAGCCAAAGCCGAGGCCCGGCGTAAGAAGAAGCGGCGCAACCAGACCAAGCAGCGGAATCATGGCCAGAATGACCAAGCCTGCCCAGTAGGCAAACAGGGTTAGAAACCAAATAAGTGGCTGGCGATGAAAGAGTCGAAACCCCTCCATAAGCCAGACCATGCCCAGGCGTGCGGCTACCACACGAGGGGCGGGCTGAATTTTCATGGCAAGCATTCGCGCATGGCCTCCGATGAACGGCAATGGTTAAGAATGGCCTCAAAGTATGCGGGATCCTTGGCGGTCAGCATCTCTGCAGGCCGGGGCCGATACCAGTCATCAAGGCGTGATACAAGAAATCGAAAGGCTGCTGTTCGCCGCATCATAGGCCATGCTTCACGTTCGTTTGAGGTAAAGGGCTTAATGCCGGCATAGGCCGAAAGCATCGACTGACCATTGGCGGGCCTTGCATGTGTCCAGTCGTTGTAAGCCACCGCGAGATCGAACAAAAACGCGTCATCGCCCGCAAAGTAATAATCGATAAAACCACCCAGCAGAGGGGACTGAGTAGGCGCCGCTGGGCTTGGTGCCTGTTCAAAAAGAACATTGTCACGGAAAAGATCGGCATGTACAGCACCCCTCGAAAGGCGAAGGTAGTGGGCAGACGTATGGAAACGCTGCTGCGCCTCAAGCTCATTCTGGGTCAGGCGAACCATGGCAGCAGGCATGCGTGGCCAGAGATTGGGCAAGACCTGCTGCCACCAGGCAAGCCCGCGCAGGTTGGGCTGACGCAGACCAAAGTCGGTCACAGCAAGGTGACTCTTGGCAAGTTCGGCACCCACAAGTGCGCAGTGCTCGGGCTCTGGGCTGCTGACATCGCGCCCCTTAAGCCGGCGGACTAAGGCGGCAGGCCTGCCCTCGCACTGGCCAAGAAGCCTGCCCTCGGCATTGGGAATTGGCGCGGCACAGGCCACCGACTTGGACTCAAGGTGGCGCATAAGTTCAAGGTAATAAGGAAGCTGCTCGGCCGAAAGCCTTTCAAAAAGCGTAAGAACGAACTCGCCCTTGGTGCTGGTTAAGAAGAAATTGCTGTTCTCGATACCCGAGGCGATACCCTGCAGGGAGACGAGCTCCCCAAGGTCATAGCCACTAAGAAAAGACTGGGCAGCCGACGACGAGACTGGCGTAAAAACCGCCATACCAACTCAGTCGACGAGCCGTGTAATGAGGCTTGATGTATCCCAGCGACGGCCACCTTTGGCCTGCACATCGGCATAGAACTGGTCCACCAGCTCGGCGACGGGCAGCTGAGCGCCATTGCGTTGAGCCTCCTGCATGCATAGCCCAAGGTCTTTGCGCATCCAATCAACGGCAAAACCAAAATCGAATTTGCCATCCACCATAGTGCCGCCGCGATTATCCATCTGCCACGACTGGGCAGCCCCCTTACCAATGACATCGAGCACCAGCTTCATATCAAGACCGGCCTTCATTCCAAAGGCCACCCCTTCTGACAAACCTTGAACCAGGCCCGCAATGCAGATCTGATTGACCATCTTGGCGAGCTGGCCTGCGCCCGACTCCCCGATTCGCGTAAAGGCACGGGAGAAGGCCATGGCCGCTGGGCGAGCGCGGTCGAAATCGGCCTGGCTGCCACCCACCATGACGGTGAGAAGGCCGTTCACAGCACCCGCCTGGCCACCCGAGACGGGTGCGTCAACAAAACTCAGACCCATGGTCTTGGCCTGCGCTGCAAGCTCGCGGGCAACCTCGGCAGAGGCGGTGGTGTGATCTACGAAAAGGCTACCCTTAGCCATGCCTGCAAAGGCGCCCTGGGGGCCCAGAACCACGCTACGAAGGTCTTCATCGTTACCTACGCAACAAAAGACGATGTCCGCATGTTTTGCGGCCTCTGCAGGCGTTGCCGCCGACCTGCCGCCAAACTCAGCAACCCAGGCCTGGGCCTTCTCGGCAGAACGGTTGTAGACCGTTACATCATGGCCGGCTTTGGCAAGGTGGCCCGCCATGGGAAAACCCATGACCCCAAGGCCTAAAAAGGCCGTACGAGTGGCGGGGGTTGCGGGGCTGGCGTCGTACTGCTTCGTCTGAATGCTCGGCATGGCAAAAGGCTCCGTAGAAAAAGTCGCTAACTACGCGATTATCCCGTGTTCCCTTAAACTGTGCGCCATGACTACCTTAACCGTTTCAGAAATTCGTCAAAAGTTTTTGGACTTCTTTGCCCAGCAAGGGCATACGGTTGTTTCATCAAGCTCGTTGGTGCCAGCGAACGACCCTACCCTGCTCTTTACCAACAGCG
>JAURFZ010000016.1 GCA_030834045.1 Burkholderiales bacterium | reverse complement strand
ACCTGATCCACAAGCATGGGGGACAGCCCCATGGAGGGCTCATCAAGCAACAGCAGCCGAGGTCGTCCCATAAGTGCGCGCGCAATGGCCAGCATCTGTTGCTCGCCCCCCGAGAGTGTTCCCGCCAGTTGGCTCCGTCGCTCGCCAAGCCTGGGAAAGCTCTGAAGCTGTGCATCCAGATCGGCCTGAAGCTCTGCCTTGCCTGACGGCTTCGCAAGAGAGCCCTCGCGGCAATAGGCTCCGAGCCTTAAGTTTTCAAGCACGGTCATACGACGAAAGACGCCCCGGCCCTCTGGCACGAGAATAAGGCCGCGCGCTGGGAGCTCAGAGGCCGGTGTCTTGGTAATGGGCTCACCGTCGTAACGAACCTCGCCGGAGGCCTTCGGGGTAAGACCGCAGAGGGCCCGAAGAACGGATGTCTTGCCTGCCCCGTTTGCACCAATAAGGGCAACAAGGCCTCGATGGGGAACACTAAAAGACACCTGCCTGACGGCCTGAATACCCCCGTAGGCCACGGAGAGCCCAGCGACAGAAAGTAAGGCAACCTCGCTCTGACTCATGGCTGCGCCTCGTGGGCGGCGGCTCTTCCAAGATAGGCTTCAATAACCGCCGGGTCTCGACGCACCTGTTGCGGCAGACCCGAGGCAATAACACACCCGTAGTCAAGAACCGTGACACGGTCGCAAAGACCCATCACCAGCTTCACATCGTGCTCAATAATAAGAATGGTCTTACCATCATCTCGAATGCGTTTTAGCAGTTCCCGCAGACTGTTTTTCTCGGTGGCATTCATTCCGGCAGCCGGTTCATCAAGTGCCAAGAGCACGGGCTCGGTGGCCAGAGCCCGTGCAATTTCAAGCCGCCGCTGATCACCGTACGACAGGGTGCAGGCCATGGTGGAGGAGCGCTCGGCTAGGCCTACATAGTTCAACAGGCCCAGGGCGTGGTCGCGAATGCCCCGCTCCATGGCGCGGAATCCTGAGGTGCGGAAAATGGCACCGATAACGCCTGCGTGAAGACCACGGGTTCTGCAATGCCGACCCACCATGACATTCTCAAGCACCGTCATTTCGGGAAAGAGACGAATATTCTGAAAGGTTCGAGCAATGCCCGCCTCAACCACGCCGTGAATCGACTGGGGCGAATAGGACTTGCCCGCCAACTCGAAGTGGCCCGAGTCGGGCTGATAGAGCCCGGTAATAACATTAAAAAAACTTGTCTTACCTGCACCGTTTGGGCCAATAAGCCCGTAAATCTCCCCCGACGCAATAGCAACCGAAACATCGGAGAGCGCCTTGAGTCCTCCGAAGGACTTCGAGGCCCCCTTCACCGAAAGCAAGGTTTCCGAACTAGGCACGCCTTTTCCCAAGCAGACCATGCGGCCTGTAAAGCATCATGACCACCATAGCCAGGCCAAACATAAGCATACGTATTGCTTCTGGGGCAATGTACTCCTGCCCAAAAAGAAACTCCTGCAGAGGCTTTGCAACCAGACGCAGCACTTCGGGTATGGCATACAGAAGAATCGCCCCAAGCACCACACCCGCAATATTGCCCATACCCCCAAGCACCACCATGGCCACAATGACAATGCTTTCCATAAGCACAAAGCTTTCTGGGGAGACAAAGCCCTGAAAGGCAGAAAACATAGCACCCGAAACACCGCCAAAGCTTGCACCCATGGCAAAAGCCAGCAGTTTGATGTTTCGGGTATTAATGCCCATAGCCTTCGCCGCAACCTCATCCTCGCGAATCGCCATCCAGGCCCGGCCAATTCGCGAGTCTTCAAGACGCAGACTCACAACAATAATTATTAATGTTAGAGCTAAAAATAAATAATAGTAAAGCTGGACAGAAGGAAGCGTTAGCCCGCCAAGAACCAGGTCGTCACCCAGGCTGTGCCCCCCTAGTTGAATGGGGTCAATTCGACTTATGCCCTGAGGGCCATTGGTAAAGTTAAGCGGTGCATTGAGGTTGTTTAAGAAGATGCGAATAATCTCGCCAAAGCCAAGCGTAACAATGGCAAGGTAGTCACCGCGCAGACGCAGAACCGGAAACCCAAGTAAGACACCAAAAAGCGCCGCTAGCCCAGCCGATAGGGGAATGACAAGCCAGATGGAGCTATGCAGCCCATCGGGAAAGGTCTGACGAATCCATTCGAACTGCTCGTACAAATGCGGCGAGGCAAGCAGTGCATACATATAGGCCCCGACTGCATAAAAGGCTACATAGCCAAGATCAAGCAGGCCCGCATAGCCCACAACAATGTTTAGCCCAAGCGCCAGCATGATGTAAAGAAGTGCAAAGGCCAGTATGCGTATCCAGGCGTTACCAAACTGACCCGCGAAAAAGGGAAGCATAATAAGCGCAAGACCGACGAGAACGGTTGCGGCCAGTGCCTTCTGTCTGTCGCTAAGCCCGGTCAGCAACCCGCTCCCCTAAAAGGCCTGAGGGACGAAAAAGAAGAACCAGAATAAGAACCGCAAAGGCGAAGATATCTTGGTAATGACTGCCCAAGAACCCACCTGTAATGTCGCCAATGTAGCCAGCACCAAGGCTTTCAATAATGCCAAGTAAAAGCCCGCCAAGCACAGCACCAGGTACGTTACCAATACCACCTAAAACTGCTGCCGTAAAAGCCTTAAGCCCAAGAATGAAACCCATGGTGAAGTGCACGATGTTGTAGTTCATGGCCACCAAGAGCCCTGCAACGGCAGCCAGTGCAGCACCAATCATGAAGGTAAGCGCGATGACACGGTCAGGGTTGATGCCCATGAGCATAGCCATGGCAGGGCTTTCTGAAACCGCGCGCATGGCCCGGCCAAGCCGGCTGTATTGAATAAGAAGTACTAGGACCGCCATAAGCACCGCGGAGACCCCGAGAATAAGCAGTTGCTTGGGCGCAATGAATGTACCCTGCCATTGAATGGGGATGGTTGGTAGAAGGTCTGGAAAAACCATGGGGTTTGGACCCCAGACAAGCATCGCCAGGGTCTGTATAACAATTGATAAACCAATGGCTGTAATTAATGGAGCAAGTCGTGGAGCATTGCGCAACGGCCGATAGGCAAGTCGCTCAATGGCGGCTGACAGGGCCATGCAGGCAGGAATGGCTGTTAGAAGAGCAAGAAGCAGCATGGCCCAGGGTGCCATACCGGGGAAAAAAGTCTGCAATAAGCTCACAACGGTTAGGCTCACCATAGCACCCACCATAAGCACCTCACCATGGGTGAAGTTGATGAGCTGCAAGATGCCGTAGACCATGGTGTAGCCTAAAGCTACCAGGGCATAGACACTTCCTAAAACCAGTCCGTTAAAAAGCTGTTGAAGGAAGATGTCCATGCCTGCGAACGCCAGTGTTCAGCTCAAAGGCCGAAACTAGCTGCCAGGACCCTTAATTGCTGCAAGGCCCTGCCATGTCTGAACCACCGTGTCTGGGTTAAGCGAGATGGACTGAATACCCTCGTCCATGAGCCAGGCTGCAAAATCGGGATGGTCTGATGGGCCCTGGCCACATATTCCCACATACTTGCCCGCCTTGTTACAGGCTTCAATGGCAAGTTTTAGAAGGGCCTTCACGGCCGGGTCACGCTCGTCGAAGGCCTCAGCCACCAGACCCGAGTCGCGGTCGAGACCAAGGGTAAGCTGGGTGAGGTCGTTGGAGCCAATTGAAAAGCCATCGAAATACTGAAGAAACTCTTCGGCAAGAATGGCGTTCGACGGTAACTCGCACATCATGATCAGACGCAGTCCGCCCTGGCCCTTGGCATCGGCACCGCTTCCCCGAGAAAGACCGTGGGCTGCCAAAAGTTCGCTCACCTGGCGGGCCTCTTTAAGCGTACGGACAAAAGGCACCATAATTTCCACATTCACAAGACCCATCTGCTCACGTACACGCTTTAAGGCCTCTACCTCCATCTCAAAGCAGTCGCGAAATGCGCTGGCAATGTAGCGAGAGGCACCTCGAAAACCCAGCATGGGGTTTTCTTCTTCGGGCTCGTAGCGTGAACCGCCAATAAGCTTGCGGTACTCGTTGCTCTTGAAGTCGGACATGCGAACAATCACGGGCTTGGGCCAAAAGGCTGCCGCAATGGTAGCTACACCCTCTGCAAGCTTGTCGATGAAGAAATCGCGGGGCGAGGCATGACCACGGGCGATGCGCTCGACTGCATTTTTTAGTTCTGCATCGACCTGGGGGTAGTCGAGAATGGCCTTGGGGTGAACGCCAATATTGTTATTAATAATGAATTCAAGACGAGCTAGCCCGACACCTTCATTGGGAATGGACTGGAAGTCGAAGGCAAGCTGTGGGTTGCCCACATTCATCATGATTTTCACAGGAATGGTGGGTAACTCTCCAGTCTCTACATCACTGACCTCGGTCTCAAGCAGTCCTTCGTAAATATTTCCTGTATCCCCTTCGGCGCATGAGACCGTGACGGTTGTGCCATCGCCGACACGCTCGGTTGCATCGCCGCAGCCGACAACGGCAGGAATACCAAGCTCACGCGCAATAATTGCGGCATGGCAGGTGCGCCCGCCGCGGTTGGTCACGATGGCCGAGGCGCGCTTCATTACAGGCTCCCAGTTGGGGTCCGTCATGTCGGTTACCAAGACATCGCCAGGCTGAACACGGGCCATCTCGTGGGGTCCAGAGACAACGCGCACAGGACCTGCACCAATTCTTTGCCCAATGGCACGGCCTGAGGCCAGAAGGTTGCCATGCCCTTTAAGACGAAAGCGTTGCTGCACATCGGCGCTTGACTGCTGCGACTTCACCGTTTCTGGACGGGCCTGGAGAATAAAAAGCTTACCGTCCTGGCCATCAAGCCCCCACTCAATGTCCATAGGCCGGCCGTAGTGCTTCTCGATAATGCAGGCGTACTTGGCAAGCTCAATGACTTGTTCATTACTTAAAGAATAACGGTTGCGGGCCTCGGTGGAGACGTCGACCGTGACTACAGCCTCTTTGGTTTTCTGTCGCTCCTCTGGCGTTGCAAAAACCATCTTAATAAGCTTGCTTCCGATCTGGCGGCGAATAATAGGAAACTTACTGGCCGCAAGCATGGGCTTGTGTACATAAAACTCATCGGGATTCACAGCGCCCTGAACCACCGTTTCACCAAGGCCATAAGAGCTGGTGATAAAGACAACCTGATCAAAGCCCGACTCGGTGTCGAGCGTGAACATTACCCCTGCCGCTCCTGTGTCAGACCTCACCATTCGTTGAATGCCCGCTGACAGAGCGACCTCAACGTGAGTGAACCCCTTGTGCACCCGATAGCTTATGGCGCGGTCGTTGTAAAGGGAGGCAAAGACATGCCGAATTTTTTCAAGTACGTCATCAATGCCCACGACATTGAGGTAGGTCTCCTGCTGGCCTGCAAACGAAGCATCAGGCAGGTCTTCGGCTGTTGCCGAAGAGCGCACAGCAAGCGACACGCCCTGCCCTTCGGCACCGACCAGGCCGTTGAAATGTTGCCGAATCTCAGCTTCAAGCTCAGCGGGCAGTGGAGTCTCCACGATCCATCGACGAATCTCGCAACCGCAGTCCGCAAGTGCGCGAACGTCCTCTGTGTTCAGCCCCTCAAGGCGCTTGGCAATGCGCTCAGCCAGGCCGGCATGACGCAAAAAAACACGAAAGGCATGGGCTGTGGTGGCGAAACCACCCGGCACACGCACCCCCGCGCCGGCGAGCTGGCTAATCATCTCGCCCAGCGACGCGTTTTTCCCCCCCACCGAGTCAACATCCTGCATGCGAAGTTCCTGGAAAGGAACCACCAGCCGCTCACCAAGCCGGCTCGCCTCAACCTCATTACGATTTGACATGAAAAACCCCTAGACATTGAAATTTTCTTAGTTAAGGCGCATTTTACCGGGTATGACCAGCTCCTCACCCAGCGGCCGGACCGTCTTTTTCGTCTCAGACGGTACCGGAATCACCGCAGAAACCTTCGGAAACTCCATCCTTGCCCAGTTTGAAAGCCTTC
This sequence comes from Burkholderiales bacterium, assembly GCA_030834045.1. GTDB lineage: Bacteria > Pseudomonadota > Gammaproteobacteria > Burkholderiales > Burkholderiaceae_A > Hahnella. The sequence continues at coordinate 9,381 of JAURFZ010000016.1, read as the reverse complement.
GCTTCTCGATTCGGCGGCTTCCGTTTGTCAATGCTCTTGACAAGGCCGATGCTGCCCGCAGCGTTATTGAAGAGCAAGGTCGCCGTGATGGCGCGCGGCCGATTGTTTTTTCGACGCTTGTGGATCCAGGCATTGCTGAGCGAGTCAAGCTTGCGGAGGCGGTCCACATGGACATGTTCAAAACCTTTGTGGAGCCCTTAGAAATTGAGCTTGGCATGAAATCAAGCCATACGATTGGAAGGTTTCACCATGCCAATGATTCGGAGTCGTACAAAAACCGCATTGAGGCCATTAACTTTTCACTGGCCCACGATGACGGCCAGTCCTCCCAAAACCTTGCCGATGCCGACACCATTCTTATTGGCGTCTCACGCAGTGGAAAGACACCCACCAGCCTCTATCTCTCGATGCAGTATGGACTGAAAGTAGCGAACTACCCTTTAATACCCGAAGACTTCGACCGTGACCGACTGCCCGACACCCTCCTGCCCTACAAAACAAAATGCTTCGGCCTGACGATTGACCCACTGCGGCTGTCCGACATTCGGCAAGAGCGTCGGCCCGATTCACGTTACGCGGCTCTTGAGAACTGCCGGGCTGAGGTTACTGCCGCAGAGGCGCTCATGCGACGTGAGGGTATTCAGTGGCTATCTACAACAACCAAGTCCATCGAAGAGATCGCCACAACCATTTTGTCTCAGCTCAAAACGCAGTAAGACAGCGATGCCGCTCGAAAAGGCAGACCGCTGCGGCTGCCGCGACATTCAAGGACTCCATCGAGCTGCTCTGGGGAATAAAAACCTTACCAATATCGGGCTGGATTTTCCAATAGTCCGATAGTCCTCTACCCTCCTGGCCAAAGACCCAGGCCAGGGCCGCCGGACGTCCAAGCCGTCGCGATACTGGCTCAGCAAAGAGAGACTGGCCAAGTAGCGGGTCCGCAGCAAAAAGATCAACCCCACTGGCCTTTAAGACAGAGGCCAAGGCCTCTGGAGTCTGCTGAGGGAAAAGCTGCAGGACGAACTGGGCTCCCAGTCCCGCCCGCAGGCACTTGGGCGAGAAAGGGTCTGCAGAGCCTTGCGTGAAGACGACCCAGGAAGTCCCCGCAGCAGCGGCTGTACGCAGAAGAGTCCCCAGATTGCCTGGGTCTTGAATGGCATCAAGGACAAGACCATCGCCTGTCTTGCAGGCGCCTGCTAAGGCGCGGTCAGACTCAACCTGCTGCTCCTCATGGGCAAGACCCGATGCAATCAGAAGGCCAAGACCCGCCGGCGAACTGGTTTCAGCAAGCCTTGCGAAGAGACGGTCTGGCATCACAAGGGCATGCCTAATAAGAGATGACAGCTCTTCGAGAAGAGGCTGCCAAAGGGCCTGGGAGGCCTGGCTCTGAAGCCAATCTTCGGAGAAAACAAGGGTGTCGCACTGCCATTGGGGAGGGGCCCGTGGACGCTCTTTGGCAAGTTTTACAGCCAGCACAAACTGCTGAATCAGCCGCGGCCCCTCAAGCCAACACAGGCCCTCAGCACGTCGAACGTCCGAGTGGCCGTGCACAGCAAGAAGGCGACGAAACTCGGGATTCTCTTTTGACGTGATGCGCCTTAAAGTGAGGCCTGCGAGGTGTTCATGGCTCATGATGGCCGCTCGCTGCTGGACAGAAGCTCGCGTACGGGACGAAACGATTTGCGATGTACAGCAACAGGCCCAAGCTGCCGCAAGGCCTGCTGGTGCTGTTTCGTGCCGTAGCCTGCGTGAAGCTCAAAGCCAAAACCGGGATAGGTCTTCGCAAGCGCCACCATATGGCGGTCGCGGGCCGTCTTGGCAAGAACAGAGGCAGCTGCCACCTCAATCTGGCGAGCATCCGCCTTCACCATCGTCTCGGTGGGCCAAGGCCATTGATCCTCACCAAGATACCTTGCCGGGTGAAGACTTCCATCCACAATGAGCCGAACCTGCTGGCTGTTCAACATCTGCGCCGCTGAGTCTTGATTCAGAAAACTTTCAGAACAAGCGTTGGGTAGGCTGGCGAAAAGCGCATGGACTGCGCGTTTCATGGCCAAGAAGGTTGCTTTAAGAATGCCGAGCCCATCAATTTCGTCAACGTCTGACCAACCAAGCCCCCAGGACAAGGCCTGCGCCTCAATAATAGGTACCAAGGCCTCACGACGCTTTGCCGTCAAAACCTTGGAATCGCGAACCTGACCCAGCAGGGCCTGACAGGCAAACGGCCCTAAGGCAACAGCGGCTGCTGTGACGGGACCTGCCCAAGGGCCACGTCCTGCCTCATCAAGCCCAATAACCAGGGGTTCTGTCAAAACTGTTAGTCAGTCGCTTTCGGGGGGGCGAACATCCCTCAGGGCGCACATTAACGTAGCCTCTGCGGCGAGTTGCTCACCAACCAAGGCCCTCGCCTTGTATTTCCAGACAGCGCGCACACAGCGTTCAATGGTGACATGAAGATCAAGCCTGTCACCCGGCACAACAGGCCGCTTAAAACGGGCGTCATCAATTCCCACAAAGAAAATAACGGTATCTTCTGAAGGTGCCTGCTCCATGGTCTTAAACGAAAGTACACCTGCTGCCTGCGCAAGCGCCTCAATAATGAGAACCCCAGGCATCACGGGATAATGAGGAAAATGCCCGGTGAAGAACTCTTCGTTGATGGTGACATTCTTGTAAGCATGAATACGCTCACCGGGAATAAGCTCTTCCACACGGTCAACAAGTAAAAACGGATACCGATGGGGCAGGGTTTTTAAAATATCCTGCACAGATAAAGTCATGCGTGCCAATCTCCCTGAAAAATAACGTCGAATCAGAAATGAAGAATCAACGAAGAACGATCCCAACTGTAATTGATGTTAAGCCTTTGCCATGCCTTTCGATGAACCCTGCCTGAGCCGCCATCGTCTTTAATTGCCCTTTCGCGCTGTATCGCCCTTGGCCGCTGGAAACCCGCGCCTGAGGCTTGCTGCAGCCTTAGCCCATCGTCTGTGCTCCATGGCGGGGAAGACGCCTACGTAGGTGCCCGCCTTGGTAATGCTTGACTGAATAAGCGTCATAGGCCCGACCACCGTGAAATCAGCAATAGATAAATGCCCAAGAATGCCCGCCGCCCCCGCAATCTGACAGAACCTTCCAATTCTGGCACTGCCCGCAATGCCCACGCATCCGGCGATGGCCGTGTGATCACCAATCTGGACGTTGTGCGCCACCTGAATGAGGTTGTCAAGCTTCACACCATTGCCAAGCTCTGTATTGGAAAAAGTGCCACGATCAATGGTTGTATTGGCACCCACCTCAACATCATCACCAAGATGTACCGAACCCGTTTGAGGAATCTTCACCCAAGACTTATCCTCATCGGCAACAAAGCCAAAACCATCGGCACCAATGACGGCTCCCGCATGAATGATGCAACGCTCACCCAGGGTCGCTGAGGCTTGAATCACAACCCGGGGGGCCAGCCAGCTTCCAGCACCAATCCGAACACCTTCCCCAAGAAAACTGCCTGCCCCAACGACCGTTCCTATGCCAAGCTGAACCCCGCTTTCAATCACCGCTTGGGCATGAACTTGGCACCCGTTTGCGAGTATTGCATCGGGCGAGACCACCGCAGTAGGGTGAATAAAACTGTGTTGTAAATGTTCAGCCTGCCTTCGCTTAACGAAAAGGCCTGCAGCCTTTGCAAAGAGAAGGTAGGGCTCTTTCGTGATAACCCAGCTCTTCCATGCACCAACCTCAACAGACCCATCGCAAGGAAGAATTACGAGGCCCGCCGTTGTTGACCGAAGTGTTTCTCGGTAACGGGCGTTCCCCAGAAAACTAAACTCGGTTGCTGTGGCCCGATCGAGGCTGGAAAAGCCAGTAAGCGCTAGGGCACTATCCCCATGAACTTCAACCCCAAGCGGCTCGAAAAGCTCGGCGACAGAAACAGACAGCGTATTACTTTCCGCTTGCCTTGGTTCCAAGGGCACGCAGCACCTTATCGGTAATATCAATTCGTGGCGATGCGTAGACCGCCTCTTGAAAAATAATGTCAAACTTTTCAGATTCAGCTATTTTTCGAATGGCCTGATTAGCCTGCTCGACAACTCCAGCCAATTCTTCGTTGCGACGCTGGTTCAGGTCTTCACGGAACTCTCGCTGTCTGCGTTGTAGATCGCGCTCCATATCGGTAATTTCTCGTTGTTGGTTAACGCGGTCTCTCTCAGCCAGAACAGGAAGATCGCGCTCAAGCTTTTCTGATAAGCCACGAAGACGGCTTGCTAAGTCTTGCAATTCCTTCTCGCGCTTTGAAAACTCTGCCTCTAGCTTTTTTTGGGCAGCCTGAGCCGGTGTGGATTCTTTTAAAACTCTTTCAGTTCGCACAAAGCCAATCTTGGTCTGCGCCCAGGCTGCTGAAGAGACCAATAGTGAAAAGCCAAGGAAAATGATTAGACTTACGCGAAGTGCCCAAGATGGGTTGCATCTAATTATTGAATATGTATTTATAACCACTAAAAACCTCCAAACATTAAACTTCGATAAGAACACTAAAAACTCGAGCCAATTTGAAACTGAAAGGCCTCGGTTTCATCACCATCCTTCTTTTTGATTGGCTGACCAAAACTAAGTTTAAGTGGTCCAACAGGGGAGAACCAGCTTAAGCCAACACCAGCAGACGCTCGAAGGTCTGAAAACTTAGGGGTCTGGGCGTCCCCCCAAACACTGCCCGTGTCAAAATAGGTAAAGACCCGAATCGAACGATCTTGGGACATCCCGGGAAGCGGAAACAAAAGTTCTGTATTGAAAATAATCTTCTTTGACCCACCAATTGCATCGTTGCTTGGCCCTGATCGAGGCCCGATCGAGCTGGAGGCAAACCCCCGAACAGAACCAATACCCCCAGCATAGAAATTCTTAATCGCCGGGTAAGGCTTTCCAAAAAGACCCGTTCCAAAACCTAGGTCAGCATTAAGTGCAAGTGTGATGCGTTTTGAAACGGGGTAGAAGTACTGGTCGCCGTATGTTAAGCGCAGGTACTCGAGATCACCGACGGGCGTTCCGTAGTCGAGATTTAAAAACTGGTAGCGACCAGAGGTTGGCGCAAGACCACTGTCTCGGGAATCGCGAGCCCAGCCAATACTGGCGAGAACACTATTGGCTTGGTTACCGAACTCGTCGCGAAACTCATCCCAGTTGGGCGACTCTGGATCACCCGACAACTTGGAATCTTCGAAGGAAAGCCCAAGAAAAACTCGGTCCTCCTCTGTGTAAGGGATACCGAATCGAACACCTAGGCCAGTGGAGACGATAGAGTAGTCGGCTAAGGAGTCAACCTTATCGGCATTAAATGTACGTGTGTAGAGGTCGAGCGACCGGCTTATACCGTCGTCGGTGTAATACGGATCTATATGACGAATTGCAAACACCTGGCTCACACTGCTTGTATTCACCTCCAGCGAGACATTGGTACCTGTTCCCATAAAGTTCTGCTGACTGATAGAGCCCGATAAAACAATACTTTCTGAGCTTGAATAGCCAAGACCAAATGTAAGACTACCCAAGGGGCGCTCTTCGACCCTCACGCTCACGTCCACCTGATCCGCCGTGCCAGGTACAGCCTCACGGTCGACTTCAACGATATTGAAGTACCCAAGCCGGTCAATACGATTACGCGAGATACGAATACGCTCACTGTCATACCAGGACGATTCGAACTGGCGCATCTCTCGGCGAATCACCTCATCGCGTGTCCTCGCATTACCACTAATATTAATCCGTCTTACATACACCCGTCGACCTGGGTCAACCTGCATAACAAAGTCCACAGTCTTATTCGTACGATTAATTGTAGGAATAGGACTTACAGTTCCGAATGCATAGCCTAGGGCACCGAGCTTATCGGTCATTGATTTCGCGACTTCCTGAAGTCGTTCGTTCGAGAACGTTTCACCAGGTTTGAGTGTATTTAAGGCTTTAAAGGTGTCGGGCTGGTCAAGCATATCGCCGACGAACTGAAACTCACCAAAATTGAACTTGTCGCCCTCCTTCACCACAAGCGTAATAAACACGTCGCGGCGATCGGCTGACAGAGAAACCTGCGTGGAGTCGATTGCAAACTCAAGGTAGCCACGATTTAGATAGAAGGAACGGAGGCTTTCGAGATCGCCGGTAAGCTTTTGGCGCGAGTACTGGTCTGACTTGGTATACCAACTCATCCAGGTCGGGGTTGAAAGCCTAAAATCTTCAAGTAACGTCTTCTCTGAAAACGCGTTGGCACCCACGATACGAATTTCTTTTATTTTTGCATCTTCACCCTCGTCAACAGCGATGGAGACCGCAACGCGGTTTCTCGGAAGAGGCGAGACCGTGGTCTGAACCTGAACATCGTACTTGCCACGGCCCAGGTACTGACGTTTAAGTTCTTGCTCTGCCCGCTCGAGAACGGCACGATCAAAAATACGTGCCTCAGTAAGCCCAGCATCCCCAAGCGCTTTTTTTAGCGTCTCGGCATCGAACTCTTTGGTTCCTGTAATTTCAATAGCACCGATGGCTGGGCGCTCTTCAACAAGAACGACCAGGACACGGCCGTCAATTTCAATGCGCACATCCTGAAAAAATCCTGTAGCAAATAAAGCCCTAACAGCCTCTGCTGCCGTCGTTGCAGACAAAACCTCACCGATGCGCACAGGCAAATAAGAGAAGACCGTACCGGGCTCAATGCGCTGTAGGCCTTCGATGCGAATGTCTTCAATCGTGATTCCCTCGGCAACGGATGGGGAGGTCACCGAGGGGGCGTCAGGCTGAACAGGCAAGACAGGGGATGGAAGTTGCACCTGGGCTGAAACAAACGATGAGGCAAACAGACCAAGGACAAAAACCGCAGTGCTGGTCATTGGCATACCGGAGGGCAAACGGGACAAGGAAAAACCTGAAAAAACCATGGAACCCCTTTAGAACCCAAACAATCGGGACATGTCATTCACCAGCGCCAGGCTCGTAAGAAGGGCAATAAGGACTAAGCCGAGCCGCTGACCTGCCTGCTGTGCCTGGGCCGAGAGAGGCTGACCGCGAACAAACTCAAAGGCATAATACATGAGGTGTCCACCGTCAAGCATTGGAATAGGAAGCAGGTTCAAGACCCCAATGCTTATGCTAATAAGCGCCAAAAAACTTACAAAAGCAACAACCCCAAGCTCAGCCGACTGACCTGCAGCATCTGCAATACCCACCGGACCACTCATCTGCCGCCACGACAAATCACCTGTGACCATCCGACCCAGTGCTTGCAGCGACAAGATCGAAAGTTCGCTCGTGCGCTGCAGACCTCTCTCAATGGCCTGAAGCGGACCGTACTGGATCCATTGGGTCTCAAGACTAGGTCCAATACCAACCCCTAAACGGTAGTTCGAGCCGTCGGGCGCCTGCTGGGGCCGAATAATAATGGCCTCCTGCTGGCCGCTACCCTCGCGACGAACGAGAAGTTCAAGAGGCTGCCCCTGGGAAGCGGCTACGAGCTGCTGGAGATCTTTGGGATCGTTGATGGCACGGCCCTGCAGGCTTAAAAAGCCATCCCCGGGACGCAGACCCGCTGCCTCGGCTGGGCTTGCTGCAAGTACCGATGTCACCACCACACCATTCGATCTTGGTCGTATACCTGCCTTCAAAAGAATGTCATCAATGGAGGCATCCTGGGCAAGCGGCTGCAGCTCCTCAAAACTAAGAGTCAGCCTGCGCTGCGTGCCACTTAGGGTTGAGAGCTCCAGCTCGTAGCGTGACTGCCCTTCTCCAATATAGGCCTGAGTCATCTTCCAGCGAAAGTCGGAGTAGGACCGTATCGGCTCCCCATTTAGCAGAGTGAGCTGATCACCTTTCTGCAGACCGAGGCGCTCAGCCAAGGACTGGGCTGGGGGCTGATCGAACACTGCGATGGGTTCTGGGCGACCAATAATTGCCAGGCATGCGAAGGCAACCACCGCAAAAAGGAAATTGGCAAACGGGCCAGCGACGACAACCCAGGCGCGTGCCCATAGTGGCTTGCGGTCAAAGCTTTTCGGCGAGTCCTCGTTCTCAGTCATTTGCACATAACCGCCCAACGGCACCAGTGCAATGACCCAGTCGCAGCCATTCTTGTCACGACGGGTAATAAGAGGGCGGCCAAAGCCTATTGAAAACCGTTGCACATGAACACCCACCGACCGGGCGGCCAGGTAATGGCCAAGCTCGTGAATAAAAACCAAGAGGCCAACTGCAACAAGAAAAGCAAAAACGCTAGTGAGCATAAAAAGACCTTACCTCTGTATCGATAGCCATCACGTCACCAAGGCCTGAAGGGATAGGAAACCTGCCTGCAAAACGACCAAGGCCCTCGTCAACCTGATCGAATATAGCCCCAAACGCACAGTCACCCTTTAAAAACCTAGCCACCATAACCTCATTGACAGCGTTGAGGCAGATGCTTGCGACAGGTCCACCAGCAAGGGCATGGCGCGCGAATTCCAAAGAAGGGAAGCGCTTGTTGTCGGGAGCCTCGAACTGCAGCTCCCGCAGTTGGCTCCAGTTCAGTGACTCGACAGAAGAGTGAATGCGATCGGGCCAGGCCATCGCATGGGCTATAGGCGTGCGCATATCGGGGGTACCGAGCTGCGCAAGGGTGGATCCGTCCTGAAACTCGACCATCGAGTGAATGATGCTTTGAGGATGAATAACCACCTCAATCTCTGCTGCGGGCATTGCAAAAAGCCAGTGTGCCTCAATGAGTTCGAGCGCCTTGTTCATCATGGTTGCTGAGTCCACCGAAATTTTCGGACCCATCACCCAGTTGGGATGCTTAACTGCCTGCTCCGGCGTGGCGTTACGAATTGCCTCGAGCGACCATTGACGAAAAGGCCCCCCAGATGCGGTTAAGAGCAGCCGACGCACCGACTCCGGACGGCTAAAACAGCTGTAGGCAGGCCCTAGGCACTGGAAGATGGCATTGTGTTCGCTGTCGATGGGAAGAATACGAGCGCCAGAGCGCTTAGCCGCCTGAACGAAAAGCTCTCCTGCACACACAAGAGCCTCCTTATTTGCAAGCAGCACCGACTTACCCTCACTTACGGCCGCCCAGACCGGTAGGAGCCCAGCAATGCCGACAATGCCAGCAACCACCGTATCGACCGAGGGGTGGGCTGCAAGGTTATTCAGACCCTGCTCGCCAATAAGAAGCTCGGTTTTCCCAATATCAAACTGCTTGAATTCCTTCGCAAGCCTCTGCCCGGCCTCTTCATTCCTCATGCAGACCTGGGCAGGGTTGAAGGCCCGAACGAGCTTCAGCATGCCGTCGACATCGGAATTGGCACTTGCCGAGAAAAGCTCAAATTGATCAGGATGCTGGGCGATCAGGTCGAGCGTACTCTT
>JAURFZ010000169.1 GCA_030834045.1 Burkholderiales bacterium | reverse complement strand
CGCATTACCCAGTTCATTAAAAAGTATGTCGGCAGCGAAGCAAAGCCTAATTGAGTCTATAAACAAGCTGCTACCACAGACCCAGTGCCAGCGCTGCGGCTATAAGGCCTGCCTGCCCTACGCACAGGCCATAGCCTTAGAGAACGAGGCGATAAATCGGTGTCCGCCCGGAGGTAATAGCGGCATCGAAAAGCTAGCCCAGGTAACCGGTCGGCCCGTTCTTGCACTTGACGAATCATGCGGGAAGGAGGAGCCGTTGCAGCTTGCGTTCATTGATGCTCAGCGCTGCATCGGTTGCGCACTCTGCCTAGAGGCCTGCCCAGTCGATGCCATTGCAGGTGCCTTCAAGTTCATGCACGCTGTCATTGGGAGCGACTGTACAGGCTGCGAACTCTGCCTACCAAGCTGCCCAGTGGACTGTATCCAGATGGTCTCGCCTGAGTCTCAAATAACCTGGACAGATCACAGGGCAGCGCAAGCGCGAAGGCATTTCGAACGGCGTGAACAACGCCTGAAAGAAGCCGTCCGTGTGCCAGGCACAAAGATGCGACAACAACTACCCGTCAATAAAGAAAGCCTGCTGAATAACGCACTTGCGCGTGCAAAGGCGCGTCAAGAGCCTGTCCAATTGAAGCCAAAGCCCAGATGAACTCGGGAACGCGGCAACTGATGTTCGAGCGGCTTGCCCAGGCCAACCCCAACCCCACCACCGAGCTTAACTTTTCCTCGCCCTTTGAACTGCTAACGGCTGTGCTGCTTTCGGCGCAGGCCACCGATATCTCTGTAAACGCCGCAACCTCCAAACTCTTTGCACTGGCTAACACCCCCAAGGCCATCCTAGGCCTTGGAGAGAAGCGGCTTATTGCCTGCATACGGACCATTGGGCTTTACCAGACGAAGGCCCGCCATCTTAGGCAGACCTGCCAAATTCTCATCGACCAGTACGGTAGCCAAGTGCCTGAAGATCGTGAGGCTCTGGAAAGCCTGCCCGGCGTCGGGCGCAAGACCGCAAATGTCGTGCTGAACACCGCTTTTGGCTGGGAGACGATCGCCGTCGACACACATATTTTTCGAGTCTCAAACCGTACCGGACTGGCCAAGGGGAAGACCGTTTTAGAGGTTGAGAAACGTCTTCTTAAGAATGTACCTGCCGAGTTTCGGCGCAATGCGCACCACTGGCTTATTCTGCACGGGCGCTATGTCTGCAAGGCAAGACGGCCAGAATGCTTTCAATGCGCCCTGGACGACCTCTGCGACTTTAAGCCAAAAACACCTCTGGCAGGAACGCAGCATGCTGTTTGATCCCAGTCGCGACCAGGTGCGTCGGTTTTTTCTAGATGTCTGGCGAAAGACGCAAACCCAGGTACCCATGAGCCCCATGGAGCTTATGGCCCAGGAATGGATGCTGCTTCACCCCGAGTACCACGGCCTTTTTGCAGATGAAGACAAGGCAATGACCAAAGACTTTTCGGTTGAAGATGGGCAGACGAACCCCTTTCTTCATTTATCGATGCACCTTGCCCTGCAAGAGCAGATGTCCATTGACCAGCCCCCTGGCGTTCGCGATGCCCTTAACAGGCTGATTGAACAGGCGGATGACGTGCACGAGGCCATGCATCATGCAATGCAATGCCTGGGCGAGATGCTTTATAACGCTCAGCGGCAGTCTGCGCCTCCCGACGTCCAGTCCTACCTGGAATGCCTGCAACGACAAGCCGGCTAAACTGACAACGGCCCTGGGGAATTTTTTAGAAAGCCAGTAGTGTTTTAGAGTAGTGTGAACAAAAATTAAAATAAAACTCCCTTGGGGTCAATAATTTAATTAAAGGGTCGGACATGTCAGATAAGCAGAACTCCGCGGGCGGGCGCATGCGTCAAGCCCTTCAAGATGAGCAGCCTTTGCAAATTATTGGTGCCATCAACGCCAACCATGCGCTGCTTGCAAAGCGCGCGGGCTTTCGGGCAATCTACCTCTCAGGCGGTGGTGTGGCTGCAGGCTCACTGGGCCTTCCCGACCTCGGCATTAGCGGGCTTGAAGATGTTCTTATTGATGTTCGACGTATCACCGATGTCTGTGACTTGCCTCTGTTGGTTGATGTCGACACGGGCTTTGGCGCATCGGCTTTCAATATCAGTCGTACCGTGCGCTCCCTGGTGAAGGCTGGAGCAGCGGGTATGCATATTGAAGATCAGGTGGGAGCAAAGCGCTGCGGCCATCGTCCGGGTAAGGCCATTGTGTCCGCCCAAGAAATGGCTGACCGGGTGAAGGCTTCTGTTGATGCAAGGCAAGACCCCGAATTTTTGATTATGGCGCGCACAGATGCCCTGGCAGTAGAAGGCCTGCAGGCCGCCATTGACCGTGCCTGTCGCTGTGTTGAAGCCGGTGCCGATGCGATCTTTCCTGAGGCCATGACAGAACTCTCAATGTACAAAGAGTTTGCAGCCGCGGTGAAGGTGCCTGTTCTTGCCAATATTACGGAGTTCGGTGACACGCCCCTATACACCGTCAATGAGCTTCGAACAGCCGACGTTTCCATGGTTCTTTACCCCTTATCGGCCTTTCGTGCCATGAACAAAGCTGCCGAGTCCGTCTACAATGCGGTCCGTCAAGAGGGTACGCAACAGAGTGTGGTGGGCATTATGCAGACACGTAAAGAACTCTACGACTCCATTAATTACTGGGACTACGAAAACAGGCTTAACGCCCTCTTTAAGCAACAGGCTTAGAAGGCGACAAGCACCCTCTGAACCCTAGCTGAAAATGAAAGGAGCCCGACGCCATGTCCCCCACTATTGTTGAAAGCATCACCAAGCCCAAGCCTAAGAAATCGGTGGCCCTCTCGGGCATTGAAGCTGGCAATACAGCCTTGTGCACGGTTGGCCGCACGGGAAACGACCTAGCCTACCGAGGTTATGACATTCTTGAGCTTGCGGATACTTGCGAGTTTGAAGAAGTAGCCTATTTGCTCGTCCATGGCAAGCTGCCC
>JAURFZ010000168.1 GCA_030834045.1 Burkholderiales bacterium | reverse complement strand
CTCCCAGCCGGTGAAGGCTTAGTCGTCCTCGCCTAAGGCGGAGGACCATCCTAATGTTCGGGCACGATCCATCGCCCAGCTGTAAGTTGCCTGATGCTCCTTACTAAGCTCAGCGGGCAAGCGGCTAGGCAGACCGCCATGAGCATCCCAGAACTCTTGCACCTGCTGCATCAGGTTTTGCATGCGCCCGAGGTCCCACTGCTCGCAATCCTCCTCGCGCGGGAGAATTCCAAAGGCCCATGCGTCAAGCACGATCCGGCCGAGCTGGGTTATGCCGTGTGAATCATTAAAAAAACCTGCATACCGTGTATTCATAGACTTGGGCTAGACCTTCCAGGTGCTTAGGTAGGCATTGATTAAATGAACAACCTGAGACGACTTTATAACAAGTCCCAGGTCAATCATCTCGGAGCCCATCACCGACGCATGCCCATTGTTTGCAGGTACCGGGGCAGGTACCAGTTGCTGTTGCTCTTGACGGAAGAAAACGGCCGCAACGACGCCCGCAAAAAAGAACTTCGTGTCACTTGTGATGCGACTTGCCAGGCCATCGGAGGCGCAGAAAAAAACCGGACTGCCACTTGAACCAGGATAGACAGCAGCATCAATAAGAAACTCTCGTCGGCCTTCAAAATTAATTTGTGGTGGCGTCGCTGTCGTTCCGCGACGAAGAATGGGCATCAGGTTCACCTGATCCCAGACGCCACTTGGATAGCCAACAAAAAGAACCTCCTCAAGTGCATCAAAGGCAAGCTCATCCGTGGCCTCGGGAACGAGGCTGGTATCGATCAGCTGGTAATAAATGTCCACCCCTCGCTCATTGGCAGCCTGCTCAAGGGGTGCAAGAGGAATAACGGCAAGGTCGATGGATGGGTCGGGATGAAGGAACCAGGCCTGGGGGAATTCATCGATATCGAGCTGAAACCTCTGGCCAATAAGAGGCTTGCCTTGCTGGCCGACGGTAAAAACGAGGCCACCTCGACGCACGCCTTCAACAAGGTGGCGGTTCGTGACCACAAAGGCTGTGGCCTTATTGCCGTGGCGATGACTCACAATAAAGGCGGTTCCCGAGCCACGACTGCCATCGTCGAGCTCGGTATCGACCCGAACGGTATTAAACAACAGTCGCTTGGTGGGCGAATTGATATCCATCGTTATCCCTTGTACCCGATTGGGCGCGCATGGCGATTTAAGGCCTCAATTGCTGCCTGAGCGGCGGCAGCAGCCGCTGCCGCTTCGGCCTCCGTTCCCATCATGGTCAGGCGCCCGAAGCTACCAAAAGGCTTGAGGTCAACAAGGCTAACATTAGCGGCCTTTTCGGCCTCATTGGCTGCATAGACAATGTAACCGGCAGGCTCTGTTTCCATAATAAACATACTCTTACCAGGCAAGAGCATCGAGCCACGACGCATCTGCCGGTTGATAAGGGTTGCATGATCGGGGGTCACTGCACATATAACCTCAGCCCATTCAATTGAGCAGCCCATGCGGTCCTCTGGTGAGCTTGCAAGCTGCTCCAGAATAACGCGACCAGCCTCCTGCACCTCGCTCTGGTTGCGGTAATGAATTTCCATCGACCCAAACGACCGCTCCACCACCTGCTCACCCATATGAACATTGGTTCGCTTCAAGGCGATATCGGAGAGTCGATGCACCGCCATTCCGGGTGCCACCTCAATCCAGAGGCAGGCATCGCCGGGAACAGGAAGAAAGCCCTGCGAGGAGGTTCCCAGATAGGACGCAAGCTGGGGCTGCAACGAGTCGATGAGAATGAAGGTTCGAAGGCTAATCGTCATGACGAACCTAGTGTGTTAGCCCAAGGTAGAGCATAGGGAGCTTTTCGGGCAGGCGCTCAACATGGTCAAGAACCGTAAAACGGCCAGCACCAAAAATACTTGAAACGTATTGATCGGCGTAGGGATCAAGCGAAAGCGCATAACAGTTAACACCCAAACGCCCGGCCTGCTCGACCGCCTTCTTGGTATCGGCCCTTAGGTATTGGGGATCACGGACATCGTTATCGGCAGGCTCGCCATCAGTGACAACAAAAATTAACTTTTTTCGCTCGGATCGTTGGGCGAGCAGGCTTGATGCATGCCGAATGGCTGCACCCATTCGTGTTGAATAAGACCCCGAGAGCCCTGCAAGCCGTGCCTTCGCCTCTTTCTCATAGGGCTCAGCGAAGTCCTTCATTCGATAGTAATGAACATCATCACGCCCATTTGAGCAAAACCCGTGTATGGCAAAGGCATCGCCTACACGACTAAGGGCGTCTGCCATAAGAACGGTAGCCGCCCGGGTAAGCTCAATAACGGTGAAGTCCTGCCCCCGCACGGTGTCGTTTGAGGATTCTGAAAGATCGAGCAGAACCAGAACACAGACATCACGCTCAGACCGCTTGTAGCGAGTCATGATTCGAGGGTCGGGCTGATACCCCATGCGCAGGTCAATAAAGCTGCTGACTGCCGCATTAAGGTCAATTTCATCGCCCTCTTCCTGGCGACGTATCCGTTTGAGACCCTGAGGAACCATCGACTCAATAAGGTACTTAAGCCGAGATACAACAGGCTTGTGCTCGGCAAGCAAGGTATCGATAACTGCTGCATCTCCACGAGGTGCAGCCCTTTCGTAAAGGGTAACCCAGGCCGGACGATCGAGCTGTATTTGATAATCCCATTCGTCGTAATAAAACGGGCTTGAGACAGGCTCACGGCCCTCGAGCGAGTTGATGGAAACCCCTTCTTGGTCAAGAAAGAACTCGGTGGGAAGGACCCAGATTTCCTGCGCATCATCACCGGCAAACTCGTTATTCACCTCGTTCACCATTTCCATAATGCTTACCTTTTTTCGAACCTGCTTCTGCTGCCAGGTCAAAGCAAGTGCATCCTGCTCGTCTTGGCTATCAGGCTGCCAAATAACACGGTTGTCGTCGCGATAAAACAAAGTAAAACTATCAAGACGACTGTCAAAAGAAGGAAGCTCTAACTGGCCTAGCTTCGCATCAATGGCAAGGG
>JAURFZ010000167.1 GCA_030834045.1 Burkholderiales bacterium | reverse complement strand
AATGGCCTTGCCAGGATTCAACAGGCCCTTGGAATCGAAGGCATGCTTGACCGCGAAAAAACTAAGACGCTCGGCCACCGAAAACTGCACACACATGGTGTCAATTTTTTCAATGCCTACCCCATGCTCCCCGGTGATGGTGCCCCCGTAGTCGACACAGATCTCAAGAATCTCAGCCCCAAACCTTTCAGTGGTCTCAAACTCACCGGGCTTGGCTGCATCAAACAAAATGAGCGGGTGCAGATTGCCATCGCCCGCATGAAAGACATTGAGGCAACGCAGACCGTATTTCTTTTCAAGCTCTGCGATGCGCGTGAGCATCTGACCAAGACGTCGTCGCGGGATGGTGCCGTCAATGCAGTAGTAGTCGGGCGATACCCGGCCTGAGGCGGGAAAGGCATTTTTTCGGCCCGACCAGAACCGCAGGCGTTCGGCCTCGGTCTCGGAGACCCGCAGGTCGGTGGCGCCGCTGCTTGAGAGCACCGCCTTCATCCGACCTATCTCCTCTTCAACCTCTGCAAAGGTGCCGTCGGACTCACAGAGCAAGATCACCTGGGCGGTAAGGTCATAGCCGGCATGAACAAATTCTTCAACCGCGGCGGTCATACCCTTGTCCATCATTTCAAGACCGGCCGGAATAATGCCTGCCCCAATGAGATCAGCAACCGCCTGGCCCGCCTTCTCCACCTCGTCGAAGGAGGCCATGATGACCCGTGCCAGCTGAGGCTTTGGAATAAGGCGTACCGTTACTTCGGTGGTGAGGGCAAGCATGCCCTCTGAGCCAATAACAAGTGCAAGAAGATCAAAGCCCGGGCTGTCAAAGGCCTCTGAGCCAAACTCAACCGATTCACCTTCAATGGTCAGGCCTCTTACACGAAGCACATTGTGAACGGTGAGGCCGTATTTGAGGCAGTGCACACCCCCGGAGTTCTCGGCCACGTTGCCACCGATCGTGCAGGCAATTTGAGAGGAGGGGTCGGGGGCGTAGTAGAGCCCGTGAGGTGCGGCCGCCTCGCTGATGGCAAGGTTGCGCACACCGGGCTGAACCCTGGCGGTGCGGGCCGCGGGGTCCAGGCTAACAATGCGATTAAGGCGGGCAGTGGAAAGGACAAGCCCTCCGCTATGCGGGGTCGCGCCGCCCGAAAGGCCCGTTCCAGCGCCACGCGCCACAACAGGAATATTGCGTGCATGGCAGATAGCAAGCACCTGACTGGCTTGTTGTTCGGTATGCGGCAGAACCACAACGGCGGGTAGGTGGCGATAGCCCGACAGGCCGTCGCACTCGTAAGGCTTAAGACCCTCTGCATGCTGAATGACGCATTCCGCGGGCAGGACCTGAAGGAGATTCTGAATAAGCGCCTCCCGGGCAGAGGGCTCGAGCGCCTGATCAAGCCGGGCAAACGTCAGTTCGCCCGGCTGCCACTGTGGGACCTCTGAAGAAGGGGCAAGCACGTCGAAAGGCGGATGGGCAGGCGCATTCATAAGTGAATTGTAGGCCTAGAAGCGGCTACACTTTGACCAATGACAGAGAAAAACCGCCTGACACGCATTGTTACTCGCTCTGGGGATGACGGTTACTCGGGGCTTGCCGATGGAAGCCGGCTTGCCAAAGACCATGAGCGATTCGAGGCCATGGGCGATGTGGACGAACTCAACAGCGTGCTGGGCATGCTTCGGGCCGAGGTTCAGTCCGTCCATGCGGGGACTCCAGAGGGACAGGAGGCAAAGGGTCTGGCAGAGGTTGATACCCTGCTGGAGTCCATTCAACACGATCTCTTCGACCTGGGAGGCGAGCTTGCCATGCCAGGACACGAGGTGCTTCAAAGCGAACGGTTGCTAAGCCTCGATGAGGCCATTGCAGAGATCAACACCGCGCTGCCCAGCCTGCGAGAATTTATTCTTCCCGGGGGAAGTCGGGTGGCAGCGCTCGGCCACTTGGCGCGCACCGTCACTCGGCGTGCAGAGCGTCGACTTGTCTCGCTTAACCGGGCGCTTGCCCATGCAGGCCAGGCCCCCTGCCGGGCAAGCCTGCAGCACTATTTAAACCGGCTTTCGGACCTTTTGTTTGTGCTCTCAAGACAACTCAACAAGCTTCAAGGGGTGACCGATGTGTACTGGCGAACCCGGCCGCGCCCCTCGAAAAACTCAGGCCTGCGCCGTTCCCCCGACAGTTAGACCTTCAATTCGAAGGGTGGGCTGACCCACGCCCACAGGCACGCTCTGGCCCTCTTTGCCGCAGGTCCCAATGCCCGGGTCAAGTGCAAGGTCGTTGCCAATTCGGGTCACCCGCGTCAGTGCATCAGGGCCATTGCCAATAATGGTTGCGCCCTTCACCGGAAACTGAATCTTGCCCTTCTCGACCCAATAAGCCTCCGAGGCGGTGAAGACAAACTTCCCGCTGGTGATATCCACCTGCCCGCCACCGAAGTTCACCGCGTAAAGGCCACGGTCGAGCGAGCCAACAATTTCTTCTGGGGACTCTTTGCCCGCAAGCATGAAGGTGTTGGTCATGCGCGGCATGGGCAGGTGGGCATACGACTCACGTCGCCCGTTACCGGTAACAGGCACCTTCATAAGTCGAGCGTTCAGGCTGTCTTGCAGGTAGCCGCGCAGAATGCCGTCTTCGATAAGAACATTGCGCTGGGTAGGGTTTGCCTCGTCATCGATGTTTAAAGACCCGCGGCGATTGGGCAGGCTTCCGTCGTCCACCACCGTGACCCCTTTGGCTGCCACCTGCTCACCAATGCGGCCCGCGAAGGCCGAAGAGCCTTTGCGGTTAAAGTCGCCTTCAAGGCCGTGCCCAATGGCCTCGTGCAGAAGCACGCCCGGCCAGCCTGGGCCTAGAACCACAGGCATGGTTCCGGCAGGCGCGGGGCGCGACTCGAGGTTTAGCAGTGCCTGACGAACGGCCTCGCGTGCGTGATCGAGGGCGCGGTCTTGGCTGAAATACGAAAACGAGGAACGACCACCGCCTCCACTTGAACCCTGCTCACGACGGCCGTTTTGCTCGGCAATC
>JAURFZ010000166.1 GCA_030834045.1 Burkholderiales bacterium | reverse complement strand
CTCGGTAGCTCCGCATCGGCCACCGGGTCACCTGCAAGAAGCTGCTCAACCTCATCAGGCAGCCCGTCATCCAAGTGATCGGCCGCGTTCTCATCGTCCAGGGAGGACTGTGCATCGTCCTGCTGGGCATCCGACCAGTCGTTGGGCTCAAAGTGGGGGTCGTGCAATTCGTTGTTCGACATAAGGCTTTTGGCTTCCTAAGGGCTTACTAAATACTAAGTACTACGTGGTGCTAACTGGGCTCTTGCGACGCCTGCAAAAGCATCTGACTTGCGGCCTCGGACCAGCCCTCTTCGAGGGCTGGAAGCTCCTCAAGTGAACGCAGACCAAGGTCATCCAGAAACTGACGGGTGGTGCCGTAGAGCGATGGGCGGCCAGGTGCGTCGCGCTGACCAATCACCTCGACCCAGCCCCGGTCCTCAAGCGACTTCATAGCGGTCGAGGCAACAACAACGCCGCGAATGTCCTCGATATCGCTTCGGGTTACGGGCTGACGGTAGGCGATGATTGCAAGTGTCTCCAAAGCGGCACGTGAATATTTAGGGGGCTTTTCGTTTCGCAGCCTGTCGAAGTAGACGGTCATCTCGGGCCGGGTCTGAAACCGCCATCCCGAAGCCAGGGGCACGAGCTCCAAAGAACGTGCCGACCAGTCACGACGAAGGTCGTCAAGCAAAAGCCTTAAGGTCTCCTCATCGATCTCCTCTTCAAAGAGACGCGACAAAGACGCAATGGGTAGAGGATCGTGGCTCGTTAGCAGGGCTGCTTCGAGCACGCGCTTAGCCTGCTCAGTATTCATGTATTAACTTAAGAATGGCGGAGAGAGGGGGATTCGAACCCCCGATAGGCGATTAACCTATACACGCTTTCCAGGCGTGCGACTTAAACCACTCATCCATCTCTCCGCGGTCCATCGGGACCCCCGCCTTCGCAAAGGCTTCGCGAGGAACAGACTTCGTGCGGAGCGAGGGAAAACGGCAGTGTAACTCAGACCTGCGCCGCCCGCCAGTCGAGCCCTGCGAGCCACAGACGGTCCGAGCCGGTGATCAGCACGGTCTTTCTCGAAAAGCTCGGAAAAGGCCTGACCACCAGCCCTCTTAAATAGGCTGCTTGAGCTGCTCAAGAATGGCCGGGTTTTCAAGCGTTGATACGTCTTGTGTAATTTCCTCTCCTTTGGCCAGCGTGCGCAACAGTCGGCGCATAATTTTTCCCGAACGAGTCTTAGGCAAGTTATCGCCAAAGCGAATCTCTTTCGGCTTGGCAATCGGGCCAATTTCTTTGCCCACCCAATTGCGAAGTTCAGTTGCTAGGGCCTTTGCCGCATCGCCCGTGGGCCGCGACTGCTTTAAGACCACGAAGACCACAATGGCCTCACCCGTTGTCTCATCCGGTCGACCCACCGCTGCAGCTTCGGCCACCAAGGGGTTCGCAACCAAGGCTGACTCAATCTCCATGGTGCCCATACGGTGCCCGGAGACATTCAGGACATCGTCGATTCGGCCCATGATGGTGAAGTAGCCCGTGTCCTTATCACGAATGGAGCCGTCGCCCGCAAGGTAGAGACGGCCGCCAAGTTCGTCGGGGTAGTAGGCTTTCTTAAACCGGTCCGGGTCTCCCCAGATGGTGCGGATCATGGAAGGCCATGGCTTTTTTATAACCAAGATGCCACCCTGACCATTAGGAAGGTCGTTACCCGTTTCATCCACGATGGCCGCGTGAACCCCCGGAAATGGCAAGGTGCAGGAACCTGGAACAAGTGGCGTGGCGCCAGGCATTGGCGTAATAACATGCCCGCCCGTCTCCGTCTGCCAGAAGGTGTCCACAATGGGACAGCGACCGCCTCCAATGTTGTTGTGGTACCAGATCCAGGCTTCTGGATTGATGGGCTCGCCCACAGAGCCCAGGAGCCGAAGGGAACCGAGTTTATATTTTGTTGGATGGCACTCGGGGCTGGCCTCACCTGCTTTAATAAGTGAACGAATGGCGGTTGGCGCCGTGTAGAAGATGGAGACCTTGTGGTCTTGAATCATCCTCCAGAACCGCCCGGCATCGGGGTAGGTTGGAACACCCTCGAAGACGACCTGGGTTGCACCCGTAGCCAGGGGGCCATAGGCAATGTAGGTATGCCCAGTTACCCAACCAATGTCGGCTGTGCACCAGAAAATATCGTCTGGGCGAATGTCGAAGGTAAATTGCATGGTGAGAATGGCGTGCAGCAGATAGCCCGCCGTGGAGTGCTGAACGCCCTTTGGCTTACCGGTTGAACCTGATGTATAGAGAATGAACAAGGGATGCTCGGACTCAACCCACTCGGGCTCGCACGATGTCGCCTGCCCTTTCACAAGATCGGCCATGGTTATGTCACGACCTGCCGTCATGGGCACTGAGCCGCCGGTGCGCTGATAGACAATGACATGCCGCACGGCCTCGCAGCCACCCATGCTGAAGGCCTCGTCCACCGCAGGCTTCAGAGCAATGGCCTTACCTCCACGGCACTGCTCATCGGCTGTAATAATCAGACTTGCGCCTGCATCGACAACACGCTCCTGAAGACTCTTTGCTGAGAATCCACCAAAAACCACCGAATGAATGACGCCAAGACGGGCGCAGGCCTGCATAGCAGCAATGCCCTCAACCGACATGGGCATGTAAATAAGCGCCCTATCGCCCTTCTTGTAGCCTAAGGACTTGATGCCGTTAGCCAGTTGACAGACCTGGTCGTGCAGAGCCTGGTAGCTCACATGCATGACCTTGCCGTCATCGGCCTCGAAAATTACCGCTGTTTTACTGGCGTTGCCGTTTTGCAGGTTTCGATCGAGGCAGTTGTACGAGGCATTAAGTAGCCCGTCGTCAAACCATTTGTAGAACGGCGCCTGCGACTCATCAAGCGCCCTAGTGAAAGGCTTGTGCCAGAGCAGCTCTGACTGAGCAAACCTGGCCCAGTAGCCTGCGTAGTCTTTATCGGCCTCGGCGCAGAGATTGTTGTAGACCTGCATACTTGGGATTCGAGCTTTAGCCGCAAAAT
>JAURFZ010000165.1 GCA_030834045.1 Burkholderiales bacterium | reverse complement strand
AGAGCGCTCCAGAGAGCATTTCCTGAAATACTTCTAAATAAATATGAAGCAGAGCCAACTTCTTGACCCAAGATCGCGCCAAATAATAAGAATAGAGCTAAGGCAAATGAGCTTGCTAAGACTGCAACGCTTAGCAATACAAGACCGAGAGCCCTAAGCTTGAAGTGACGAAAGATAAGAGACCAGAAGAAGTCGTAGGGGTCTTTGCCCGGGGGCGCGGCTTTGAGCCGAGTGAGTTCAGCGGAATTAAGGCTCAGGGGTACCATCAAGTTAATCGCTTAAGTAGGGGCGGAACGAACAAAAAACGAACGTTATAGAAAATGGTAAGGAGATAACTAATGGATCTGAGGCTGAATAATAAGCGAGCCCTGGTAATGGGCGGTGGCGCAGGACTTGGACGGGCAGTGGCCTTGTCGCTCGCCGCAGAAGGCGCCCACATTGTTGTGGCGGGCCGAACGCAGGCTAAGCTGGATGACGCCGTTGCGGCAATAACCGCAGCCGGTGGTAGGGCAAGCGCCTTGGTCTGGGATCTCACCGAACTTAACCAGATTGAGGCTCGGGCCGCGCAGGCTGCTAGCCAACTCGGCGGGCCTATCCAAATTCTTTTTAATAACGGTGGGGGGCCCGCGCCCGGAACAGCTTATGGGCAGGCCGCCGATGCCTGGCAGTCTCAGTTTCAGAACATGGTGCTCTCCATTATTCGTCTTACCGACGTAGTCCTGCCTGGCATGCTTGAACAAGGCTGGGGGCGCGTCATTACAAATGCATCTTCGGGCGTAATCATCCCCATTCCCAATCTGGCTATGTCGAACACCTTACGCAGCGCCTTGGTGGGCTGGTCGAAAACCCTGGCCAATGAGGTTGCAGCCAAAGGTGTCACGGTGAACATGGTTCTTCCTGGCCGGGTCTACACCGACCGAATTGCCTTTCTTGATAACGCCAGGGCAGGTCGGGAAGGAATTAGCCTTGAAGAGGTTGAAAAGAAGTCTAAGGCCACTATTCCCGTGGGTCGCTACGGCCGGCCCGACGAATACGGAGATTTCGTCGCCTTTCTGGCTTCAGAGCGGGCGAGTTACATTACCGGCTCCATGCATCGTATCGATGGCGGTGCCACTCTTAACATTTAGTAAGGAGAGCAAACCATGGCAAAGGGCTACGTCATTGCGCAAATGTCGGTGGTCAACCAAGAGGGCTGTCTAATTACGGTGGAAGGCTTCGAAGGCTAGGTCTTTTCCGCCCGCTACAATCCCTACCATGAGTCAATCTCAAGTGCCACTTTCATATCAACTTGGTGTTAACCGGTTTTCAGAGCCTTTGGGCTCTGACATGGGCACTTTGGATATGCAGTCCTACGCTCAGCACAAGGGCCTGAGCAGCGATGAACGTAAGTTTTTAAGCCTGATGCATGCGGGCGCGCTCCAGTCACGCATTTTTGCGCAAGACGAGGTCATTTTTGAAGCGAATAAGCCTGTCACTCAGGCTCTACTCATTCTCGAGGGCGAAGCCCTTTGGAAGGTGAGTGAACAGCCCTGTAAGCTTGGGCCAGGTTCTGTCTTAGGTCTGGCAGAAGGTCTGGCCGGCCTACGACACCGTTATAGTCTATGCGCTCTTACTCAGGTACGCGCGAAAACCCTTGCCTTGTCGGAACTTCTGGCTGACCTTGAGTCAGCCAATGCAGGTATTAAAGGGCTTTTCAGGGTGACCCTTGAGCGCATTTTAGAGGGCCGCTTCAACGATCCGGCGCGTTTAAGACCACCGCCTCACAAATGATAGAACGAAGATATCAAAAGGGTGAGCTCCTTTTTGCACAGGGCGATGATGCCGACGCCTTTTATTTAGTGAAAACCGGTCGTATTGAACTTTTTGATCCGCGGCGGGACACTGCGGTTGCTGTTATTGAGCCTGGATGCACCTTCGGTGAGCAGGCTGTCTTTAGTTATGGCGCGCGCAACCTCTCGGCACGAGCCCTTGAGGACACGGTTTGTATGCACTACCTTGCGAAAGATCTCCAGCATCTGCTTGAGCAACAGCCGGCAACGGTTCGACGTGCCTTTGAAATGGTGATCTTGCAGCTCGAAATGCGCAACAGTCTTCGTGCCTTGGGCGCAACCCACTCGTTCTAAGCCCCCGTTTTTAAGACGGTTTTTACAACCTTCCGGCCATAGGCCGATTTCCCCTTCTAATTACTGGGCTTATGCCAAGGGTTCTCCCCATTGTGACCTTTGCGTTTGAGTTCTAGAGTTAGGTTGAAATTCCAACTCACTTGGAGGAAGTCATGCCGGTTCAACTTACTGTTAATGGTCGGTCGGTATCCATCGACGCTCCAGCCAACACCTTGCTCGTCCAGGCGCTTCGCGACCATCTGAAGCTTACCGGTACGCATGTGGGCTGCGATACGGCCCAGTGCGGTGCCTGCACCGTTCTAATGAACGGCGACGCCGTGAAGTCGTGCAATGTTCTTTTGGTGCAAGCCGAGGGCGCGCAAGTTGACACCATCGAGGGCCTGGCTGCAGAAGACGGAACCCTGCATCCCATGCAAAAGGCCTTCAAAGACTGTCACGGACTGCAATGCGGTTTCTGCACGACGGGCATGGTGATGAGTGCGGTCGACTTGTTACAGCGCAATCCGAACCCCACCGAGGCTGAGATCCGCCACGGCCTGGAGGGCAATATCTGCCGCTGCACGGGCTACCAGAATATTGTTCGCGCTGTGAAACAGGGCGCCGAAGAAATGGCGGCCTAAGTTTTTAATTGCAAGGGCCGCAGGTAGGCCTTTTTTATAAGTTTTTCGCGCAAAATTTTCTGCGCAAAGTTTTCTGTACAAACTTTTACGCTCAAATGCCTCGGTCAAAATATCACTTAAGGAGTTGTCGCAATGGGTGCCTCAGATTTCTCTAGCCTTCCCTACATTGGTGAGTCCGTTCTTCGCAAAGAAGATGTTCGTTTCCTAACGGGCGCAGGCCAGTACACCGACGATGTGATTCTGCAGGATATTTCCTACACCGTTTTTGTTCGCTCGCCCCATGCCCACGCGGTCATTA
>JAURFZ010000164.1 GCA_030834045.1 Burkholderiales bacterium | reverse complement strand
GCTGCGCTACTGCCGCAGCCTTTCCGTGCCCTCGGGTGGATTAAATTCAAATAAAGACTTTGGCAGGCTTGTATTGCGCTGCCGGTTACTTAAGAGCACGCGGCTTTGTCGGCCCATGGCATCTTGCATAAAAAAGGAGGCGAGCTCTCCTGCCTCATTCATACCGACTTCAAGCAAGGCCTTGGATACCTCCCGTTTGGACTTGGGCGACAGTCGCACCCACTGAAGGCCATCGCGGTCGGGAAGGTTCGCAAGCTCGAAACGTTGTTCAATAAGCGCCCTGGCCTTTGGGCCTGAACTTAATAGCAGGCCTGCGGGTGTCGCATCAAGCGCCTCGTCAATGGTTCGCTCGGTCAGCTGATTAAGGTCGGGGTCGTAAAGTAGAAAACGTGATCCTTGAATAAGTTGCAACTGCGAATAGGGCTTTTTGATCTCCCATCGAAACTGCCCCGGCCGGGCAAGCGCCATCTGACCACTAAAGCGTTGGGGCCTTCCTCCGGAAGAGATTTGCTCGTGAAGAAAGTCGGCCTGCAGGCTCTGGGTGCTTGCCAAGTAGGCCAGCAGCTTCTGGTCGGCTCCGGCCAAGACCTCAACAACAGGCTGCCCCCGGGCAATAAACGGAAGGCAGAAGATAAAGACAAAGGCAGTGAAATATCGCAGCACGGATTAGCCCTGTTTGAAGTGTTGGTGGCTCGAACTAACCCTTACCTGCTGGCACCAGAATTTCTCGGTTGCCATTGCTTTGCATGGCTGAAACAAGCCCAGCCTGCTCCATGGCCTCAAGCAGACGTGCCGAGCGGTTATAGCCAATACGCAGGTGTCGTTGCACCAGCGAGATGGATGCACGACGATGCTTCAATACAACCTCCACAGCCTGGTCATAGAGCGCATCGGCCTCTGTGCCCTGCTCGCCACCAGGGACCTCAAGGCCTGCGGTAAAACTGCCGCTGGTTTCGGGGTTGGCGCCATCAAGAATACGCTCATCGTATTTGGTTTCACCAAGGCCACGAAGATGCTCCACAACCTTTAATACCTCCTCATCGGCAACAAAGGCCCCATGCACACGAATGGGCAGCCCCGTGCCTGCGGATAAAAACAGCATGTCGCCCTGACCCAGCAAAGCCTCAGCGCCCATTTGATCGAGCACCGTGCGTGAATCGATCTTGCTTGAAACCTGAAATGAAATTCGCGCGGGAATATTGGCCTTGATAAGACCCGTAATGACATCGACCGAGGGCCTTTGCGTGGCAAGAATTAAATGAATACCCGCCGCCCGCGCCTTTTGTGCAAGCCGCGCAATAAGCTCTTCCACCTTCTTGCCCACCACCATCATGAGGTCGGCAAGCTCATCGATCACCACCACAATCTGGGGTAAGGGCTCAAGCAGTGGGGCCTCGCCTGCGGCAATAAGATCGTCCGGTGCCAAGGGGTCGGTTAAAGGCTTGCCCTTGCGCAGGGCATCAGCAACTTTCTGATTAAAACTGGAGAGGTTGCGCGTATTAAGCCGACTCATGAGCCGGTAGCGGCGCTCCATTTCGCCCACACACCAATGAAGGGCATTGGCCGCAAGCTTCATGTCGGTAACCACGGGGGTCAGCAGATGCGGAATACCTTCGTAGATTGAGAGCTCAAGCATCTTCGGGTCGATAAGAATGAGCCGAATACGCGAGGCAGGCGCATGGTAGAGCAGTGACAAGAGCATGGCATTTACACCCACCGACTTGCCTGAGCCCGTGGTACCTGCCACCAAAAGATGGGGCATACGTGCAAGATCGACAACATAAGGTGCGCCCGAAATGTCTTTACCCAGGGCAAGAGGTAGGGTTGCACCGCTTTCTTGGAAGGCTGTCGACCCAAGAATTTCCGATAACCGCACGGTCTGCCTGCGCGCATTCGGCAGTTCAAGGCCCATGAGGCTTTTACCGGGAATGGTCTCAATAACTCGCACAGACACAATCGATAAAGCCCGGGCTAGATCGCGTGCCAGGTTCACAACTTGTGAGCCCTTTACCCCAAGCGCGGGTTCAATTTCATAGCGAGTAATAACGGGCCCAGGCTGAGCCGAGATCACCCGCACGGTCACACCAAAATCGGCCAGGCGGTTTTCAATAAGTCGTGAGGTGTAGGCGAGCGTCTCGGGAGAGACAGACTCGGTCTGATCGGTAACGGGGTCAAGTAGTTCGACCGAGGGCAGACTGGTATGGGCCTCATCATTGAGTGCCCCGCCCTCAAACAGCGCCGTCTGCTTTGGAATGCGCGCCTGTTCGGCAAGCTTGGCCGATGGCTGAACCTGAGAAACAGGCATGACAACAGGGGGTTGATCGGGAAGGCCTTCCTTTTTTACACGAACAGTGGCAGCGCGGGCTTCGGCAAGGCTTTGACCCTTGGCCTTGTCCTGCTGGGTAGCAAACCAGGCTTTCAGGCCGAAAACCAACCGCTCTGCCGTATGGCCCAGACTTTCAAAGACTGTCATCCAACTGAATTGAAGAGCAAGCGAAAGGCCCATGAAAAAACCCACATAGGCAACAATCGTGACGCCGAGAGGGCCAAGGAGCCAGTCGAGACCCGAGCCCACAAGGCTTCCAACGAGGCCGCCTGCAAAGTAAATAACATCGGAGCCAAAAAAGTTAAGCCTTTGGGCCTCGATCACGCAGCTTGAGACCATGAAAAGCACAACGCCTAGAAGGTGCTGCCACGACTTTAAGCCTGCCTCGGCCTCTTGCGCCCTGCTTTGTGTTTCACTTAAACCTAGACGTCTGGCGCGCCGCACAGCAAAGGAGGCGCGAAAGCTTACAAAAGCCCAAATAAGCAGTAGGGCCACCCACCAGTAGGCCGAGAGGCCAAAGAAAAAGAAGCCGACATCCGACAAGTAGGCTCCGAAGCGTCCCAAGAGGTTAAGAGGCTCTTCAGCGCCTCCGGACTGAAACCAGGCTTCATCGGTGGCCGACCAGGTGGCAAGCGATACCGCCAGAGCCAGGCCGAGAAAGGTAAAGGCAAGCCAGGCAAGGTCGGCTGCCAAGGAACGGGTGGCCGTGGTGGCAAGACTCGCGGCGTTA
>JAURFZ010000163.1 GCA_030834045.1 Burkholderiales bacterium | reverse complement strand
GAACCCACTTCACTCCCATTATTAATGCACCTGAAGTGGCCATTCTTGGTGTCTCAAAGTCGGCCATGAAGCCAGTTTGGAACGGCAAAGAATTTGTTCCGCGGCTCACCCTTCCTTTGTCCTTGTCGTATGACCATCGTGTTATTGACGGCGCGTCTGCTGCGCGGTTTAACGCCTATCTTGGTCAGCTTTTGGCTGACTTTCGTCGTATTGTCCTTTAAGGAACCCCGTCATGGCACACATTGAGATCAAGGTTCCGGACATTGGGGACTTTAAAGAGGTGGAGATTATTGAGGTGCTGGTTTCGCCGGGGGATTCGTTGTCGGTGGAGCAGAGTCTTATTACGGTGGAGAGTGACAAGGCCTCGATGGAGATACCGAGCTCGCATGCTGGGAAGCTTATTAGCTTGTCGGTGAAGGTAGGCGACAAGGTGGGTGAGGGCTCGGTGCTTGGCGTTATTGACGCTGAGGTTTCCGCAGCGCCGCTTGCCTCCGCAGGATCGCCTGCAGCTGAGACGCCCTCCTCAGCCGAGAAGATCACGTCTTCGGAGGCCGTCTCAGCCTTGGCTGTTACACCGCTAGGAGCGAGGGCTGTTGGCGCCGAGGGCGTGAAGTCCTCGCCCGAGGGGTCAATAGCCAGCGCTCCATCAGTAACGCTCCCCGCTGCCTCTGCTCGCTCGCCCCTTCAAACGTACATGGGCAAAGCCGACCTCGAGACCGAGATGCTCGTGCTTGGCGCCGGCCCTGGGGGCTACTCTGCCGCCTTTCGAGCCGCAGACCTCGGCATGGGCACGGTGTTGGTGGAACGCTTTGGCACCCTGGGTGGTGTCTGCCTGAACGTGGGCTGCATTCCGTCCAAAGCACTGTTGCACGTGGCTGCGGTGATGGACGAGACCAAAACCATGACGGCCCACGGTATTTCTTTTGGTGAGCCTCAGGTCGATCTCGACAAGCTTCGTGGCTGGAAAGAAAAAGTAGTGGGCAAACTTACCGGTGGTCTCTCCGGCATGGCCAAGGCCCGCAAGGTAACAGTGGTGCAGGGGGTAGGCCAGTTCCTTGACTCCTTTCATATCGAAGTCACGAACGACACGGGGGCTAAGCAGGTTATTAAGTTTGAAAAGGCCATTGTGGCGGCAGGTTCTGAGGCAGTGAAGCTTCCTTTCCTTCCGAACGACCCTCGCGTTATGACCTCCACCGGCGCGCTTGAGCTTCGCCAACAACCCAAGCGAATGCTTGTTATTGGCGGCGGAATTATTGGGCTGGAGATGGCCACCGTGTATTCCACGCTGGGTGCCCGCGTTGATGTTGTCGAGATGATGGACGGCCTGATGATGGGCGCAGACCGTGACCTTGTGAAGGTCTGGCAGAAGTTCAACGAGCACCGGTTCGATAACATTTGGTTAGGAAGCAAAACCATTGGGGCCGAGGCTAAAGCCGATGGTATACATGTTCGTTTCGAAGGTGGTAAGGCTCCGACAGACCCGCAATGCTACGACCTTGTCCTGCAGGCGGTTGGTCGCAGGCCCAATGGAAAGGCAATTGCCGCAGAGCGTGCTGGTATTGAAGTTAACGACAAAGGTTTTCTAAATGTCGATGCCCAGATGCGTACGACACAGAGCCACATTTTTGCGATTGGCGACCTTGTTGGTCAGCCCATGCTTGCCCATAAGGCTGTTCATGAAGGGCATGTGGCGGCTGAAGCCGCGGCGGGACAGAAGTCCTTCTTCGATGCCCGTGTTATTCCCTCTGTTGCCTACACCGATCCGGAAGTGGCCTGGGTGGGCCTTACCGAAGACGAGGCCAAGGCCAAGGGCGTTAAAATTGAAACGGCTGTGTTTCCGTGGGCCGCCTCCGGCCGAGCCATTGCCAATGGCCGAGACGAAGGCTTCACTAAGTTATTAGTGGATGCCGAGAGCCACCTTGTTGTGGGCGGTGGCATTGTGGGTACCCATGCAGGTGACATGATTGGCGAATTGGCTTTGGCCATTGAAATGGGCTGCGACCCAACCGACATCGGTAAGACGATTCATCCTCATCCAACACTGGGTGAGACCATTGGTCTAAGTGCTGAGGTTTTTGAGGGTATCTGCACAGACCTACCGCCGACGCGGCGACGCTAAACCCACCGCATCCAATGCAAACGATGGCGGGAATGGACCGCAAAGATCTTTTTTTGCTTGTCATTTTGACTCTTTGTTGGGGAGTCAATTGGCCACTTATCAAGCTTGCGGTTACAGATTTCCCACCATTAGCTTTTCGTTCTTGGTCCATGCTTTTAGGCCTGGCATTTCTAGGGCCTTACATCGTGATGCGTGCTGAGGGCTTTGGGGTACCAAGGGCTGAGTGGCGCTCTGTTGTACTTCTGGCGATTCCGAACATGGCCCTGTTTCACCTTCTTATGATTATTTCCCTTCAACACATCTCCTCCGGGCGTGCAGCGATTCTCGCGTACACGATGCCAGCCTGGGCAGCTATTGCGGGCATGCTAATGTTTGGCCATAGACCCAAGGCTTTTCAACTTGTGGCGGTTGGTCTGGCCTTAATGGCAACTTTTCTCTTATCGATTAGCGAATTCTCCTCGCTTACTGGCAGCCCCTTAAGTGTATTTATGATGCTTGTCGCTGCAGCGAGTTGGGGTTTGGGTACCGTTCTTATGAAGCAGACTCGCTTAAGTATTTCAAATGCAGCCCTTCTTTTTTGGATGCTCACCGTAAGTGGTGTTTTTATAGCTCTGGTGTCTTTAGCGACTGAGTTTTCTGAATATCGAATGCCAACGGCCTTCGAATGGCTTGCTCTTTTCTATAACGCATTGGTGGTTTTCGCTATCTGTCACATTGTTTGGTTTCGGCTTGCAAGGAAGTTGCCCCCAATAGTAAGTAGCCTCGCCATCATGCTCATCCCTCCAATTGGCGTTTTTACTGGTGCTTTAAGCATTAATGAGTCGGTTGGGGTATACGACATTGCAGCGCTTTTGTTGATACTTGTGTCTATGGCTGTCGTTTTCTTACCGGGTCTAAAAAAGGTGAACTGAGAAATTCGGCGAAATAAATAGAGCGGCGCGTACCAGAAGTTAA
>JAURFZ010000162.1 GCA_030834045.1 Burkholderiales bacterium | reverse complement strand
CCGATGCCTCAGGCCGTTTTGTCTGGCCGGGGTTTGGTGAGAATGCAAGGGTATTGAAGTGGATACTGCAGCGGATGGAGCAAAAGGCAGGTGCGGAGGAGCATGTCTTTGGCTACTCGCCTCGCTACCAGGATATCGACTGGTCAGGCCTTGGTTTTAGCGAGCAGCAGTTTGCCCAAATTAGCGCTGTTGATCTCGCAGCTTGGAAGGATGAATTCAAACTCCATGATGTGCTTTTTGAAACCCTTGCCTTGCGTATGCCTGAAACTCTGAAGACGATTAAAGCTCAACTTTTAAGTCAGGTTGAAGAGAAGCTTGCAGCGTGAGGGCTAGTCTAGGCTAGTCTAGGCTAGTCGAGGCTGTCTCCTTAGCTGTTCTGTCCCGCCTCTTTCTGAAGTAAGACCTCCCACTGGCTCATCGCGCGCTCAAGAGACTCTTCGCGTGCGGCCAGTTCGGCCTTGCATCGCGCCATCACAGAAGGGTCTTGTTTATAGAGGTTTGGATCAGCAAGCTTCTGCTGTAGGGCGTCAATGTCTTGCTCCAAGGCTTCAATGTCACCGGGCAGTTTCGAAAGTGCCTCGCGTTCTTTATTGTTGAGCCGAATTGACGGCGTCGCAGGTGTTTTTTTATCAAATTGTTTTTTGTTGGCACCTTCCTGCGGAGGCTCCGAGCCGTTTCTGGGTAATGAACTTGGGCTTAATGCTTGACCCGATAAAGCCTTCAGTCGCCTGGATTTCTGAACCAAATAATCCTCGTAGCCCCCGTCGTACTCCACCCAGTGTCCATCACCCTCAAATGCAATGGTGCTTGTAACGACATGATCGAGAAAGGCTCGGTCGTGGCTCACGAGGAAGACAGTTCCCGAATAGTCCACTAAAAGCTGTTCCAGCAGCTCAAGGGTCTCGATATCAAGGTCGTTCGTTGGCTCATCTAAAACCAAAACGTTGGCAGGCTGCGCAAAAAGCCTTGCAAGCAGCAGACGATTTCGTTCCCCTCCCGAGAGGCTTTTAACTGGAGATGCGGCCCGCTCGGGCGGAAAGAGGAAGTCGGCGAGGTAACTTTTGACATGTTTTCGCTGGTCGTTCCACTCAATCCACTCGCTTCCTGGGGAGATGGTATTTTCAAGGCTCGCCTCAAGGTCGAGTGCCGTTCGCATCTGATCGAAGTAGGCAAGCTGAATTTTCGTTCCCTGTCGAAGGCGACCCGTATCGGGCTCAAGCTCGCCAAGTATCAGCTTTAGAAGGGTGGACTTCCCTGCGCCGTTGGGCCCAATAATTCCAATTTTGTCGCCCCGAAGGACTGTGGTGCTGAAGTCATGAACAACAGGCTTGTTATTGAAGGACTTCGTAACATCAAGAAGTTCTGCAACCAGCTTGCCGCTGCGGTCGCCCGCTGAAAGAGAGAGCTGAACCTGACCGGGCTCATGACGTCGTGAGGCATGTTCTTGCCGAAGATTCTGAAGCCTTGTAAGCCTTGCCACGCTTTTTGTACGACGTGCCTCGACACCCTTGCGAGACCAGACCTCCTCTTGGGCGAGTAGCTTCTCACTTTTCTGGACTGCGACAGACTCCGCCTGAAGCTCGGTTTCGCGCTGCTCCTCGAATCGGGTGTAGTTACCTGGGTACTTCTTTAAACTTGCCCGATCGAGCCAAAGGATTGAGCTGGCCAGCCTATCGAGAAAGCGACGGTCGTGGGTCACAAAGAGCATAGAGCCCTTGAAGTCAAGTAAGAGCTCCTCAAGCCATTCAATCGAGGACAGATCGAGATGATTGGTTGGCTCATCAAGCAGAAGAACGTCAGGGGCGGTTACTAGGGCCTGTGCAAGGGCAACTCTTTTACGAAGGCCACCCGAGAGCCCTTGAATTTTGCCATGGCTGGCAAGGCCTAGTCGCGCCATGGTCTCTTCAACCCGCTGCTCCCATTGCCAGCCCGAGAGTGACTCGATAGCGCTCTGAAGCTCGTCAAGCCGGTTATGCAGAGCACTGGAAGCCCCCTCGGAAGGGCCTGCCAGCCTTGTGCTAAGGTCTTCGAACTCTTTCCGAAGTGCCTTAACTGGAAGGAGTCCCTCGCTCACCACTTCGAAAACAGTTTTATCCTCCGCAAGAGCTGGCTCCTGTGCAAGATAGGTAAGACGCAGGTTCTGAGCAATCTGTCGCCTGCCGTCATCGAGTTGCTCAAGGCCTGCAACGATCTTTAATAAGGATGATTTTCCTGTGCCGTTGCGCCCAATAAGGCCAATCCGCTCGCCTTCCTCCAGACTGAAGCCGGTGTTCCACAAGAGCGGCAGATGCCCGAACGCAAGTTGGGCGTCGGTAATAGTGATGAGTGGCATGACCCTGGAAGTCTAGCTGGAGTCTGCTTCGGCTGCATTTACATACCTTGCTTCACGTATGTATCGCGAGAAAGAGCTGCAGAGCCTTTTAGGTTCTGTGAGGAAAGGATGCGGGGTTAGCCAGCGGACACGACGGCGGGCAAGAATTCTTTTGGTCTCAAGGCAGCCTAGGGAGTCTTGTGAGTGAAGCGTTACATCAGGCGGTAAAGCAGCAAGTAGCATGTTGAGATCACCAACGAATACAACGCTGCATAAGGACTGCATCCGCTCAAGTACAAAATGCCATCGTTTGGCTGACCACGGTAAGGCTTCACGGGCAGGAAGGTGAATAAAACCAAGTCTTCTCGTGCGGTCCACTTGAAGATCTGAGGCGAGCGACTCGCGGCGAAGTGACCAGGCATGAGTGAGCTCAAGCTGGGTGATGTTCTCCTTCGCCAAAGTCTGAACAAAGTTCTGGATCTCAATTGGGCTCTGCAGAACGTCTTTGAAAAGCATCTCGGCCAGGGGTGCTGCATAAAGCTGGGGTACTTCAGTCACGTCTAATTCTTGGGTCTTTCTGGAGTGACGGGTATCAAACCGTTGCCGAGCTTCCTCGTTATGGCCTCTGGCCATAGCTTCAAGGTTCTCGTAGCTTGTATCAAGCAGGCTTCTTGGGCAGTGCCAGTCGGAGGGTGCATACCGAGCCACATTCTCGGCGTTGAAAAGGTAGGGCTTGACGCTAAAGGTGCTAGCAACCCATTGCCATGAA
>JAURFZ010000161.1 GCA_030834045.1 Burkholderiales bacterium | reverse complement strand
CGATACTGTGGGCTTTATTCGTGCTTTACCCCATGGCCTTGTCCAAGCCTTTAAGTCCACGCTGCTTGAGACCGTGCATGCCGACCTTCTTTTGCATGTTGTCGATGCAGCCAGTCCTGAGTCTCAGTCCCATCAACAGGCCGTCTGCCAGGTGCTTGAGGAAATTGGAGCCAGCCATGTGCCCCGAATCGACCTGTTTAATAAGACTGACCTTGTAGGGGTAGCGCCCCGCGGTGAGCCAGGGCCCTGTGGTAGGATCTCCAAGGTCTGGTTCAGTGCAGAAAAAGGCTTGGGTTTAGACATCGTTCGCCAAGCGGTTGCAGAGTTCGGATGGCCTAGCCATTCCCAATTCGACCCGCGGCTTATGGCTCCAGCCGATTCAATACCTGTTCCCGTTAATCCGCAGTCTCTGTTGTAAAACTCAATAAAGAATTCCTCTAACCAATGATCCACCGTTTACGCCGTTTTTTTTCTATTGGTGATCCGCGTTGGGGCCGAGGCCCCGAGTCGCAAGGCAACGATACCAACGACTCATCCGGCCGCCCTAATGGTCAGGGCCCGTCCGACACTGATTCCAAAGATACCGACAATGGTCGGGGCTCGCCTCAGTCGTCCCCTGGGCAGGGCAATCGCCAGGAACCCCGACGTCCTAATGACGGCCCCCCCGACCTCGATGAGGTCTGGCGCGACTTTAACCGACGTCTAAGCGGCCTTTTTGGAGGAAAAAAAGGCGGCCAGGGTGGTGGTCCACGCAACCCCTGGGGCAACAACGGCGGAGGCGGCGGTGGTTCAGGCCCGTCCCTACCCTCGTTTAACCTCAACCCGTCCATGATCATTGCCCTGTTGGTCGGCCTCGTTCTTATCTGGCTCGCCTCAGGCTTTTATATCGTGCAAGAGGGTCGCGCCAGCCTGGTTTTACGCTTTGGCGAATACAAGTACGCTAGCGGCGCGGGTTTCAACTGGCGGCTGCCTTACCCAATTGAGCAGCATGAGCTTGTCGATATTGCGCAGCTTCGCCAGGCTACCGTTGGCTACAAGGGCGAGCGGGGTGCAGGCCAGGCACGCGACTCCCTTATGCTTACTCGCGACGAGAACATGATTGAACTGCAGTTTGCGGTCCAGTACAGGGTGGGGAACCCAGAGCAGTATTTGTTCAACAACACACGGCCCGATGACATCGTGGTGCAGGCGGCAGAAACCGCCATGCGCGAAGTGGTGGGTCGTAGCATTGCAGATGCCGTCCTCTACGAAAACAAAGAAGCAATTGGCCGAGAGGTTTTAAACCTTACCCAGCGCATTGCAGATCGCTACACGTCAGGCCTATCAATCGTTAACGTCACCATTCAGAACGTTCAGCCGCCTGAAGAAGTTCAGGCGGCGTTTAACGACGCCATCAAGGCCGCCCAAGACGCCGAGCGGGTTAAGAACGAAGGCCAGGCCTATGCCAACGATGTCATTCCTCGTGCACGTGGTGCGGCCGATCGCCTTATTGAAGAAGCCGAAGGCTATCGTGAGAGGCTTATTGCAACCTCTCAGGGTGATGCCGAAAGGTTCACAAGGGTAGTGACTGAATACGCCAAGGCTCCTGCCGTTACTCGCGAGCGTCTGTATCTCGAGACCATGCAAGAGGTCTTCTCCAACGTCAGCAAGGTCATTGTGGATTCCAAGTCAAACAGCAACCTGCTCTACCTGCCCCTTGATAAAATTCTGCAGCAGACTTCCGCGGATGCCCAAAAGGCCGCCGCAGCAGCCGTCTCAAACATGACAACACCTGGCAATACGTCTCCTAGCACCATTCCTGCTCCGAGCAGCCTTGCCGCGCCTGCCGCCTCCGGCGCTGGACTTCGTGACCGTTTTCGGGAGGCTCGCTAAATGAATAAGCTTTTCGCCTCACTTGCCGGACTTATTGTCTTGCTCATTCTGGGCAGCTCCATGGTCTTCATCGTTGATCAACGCCAGCATGCTCTGGTCTTCGGGCTTGGTGAGATCAAGCGGGTCATTTCTGAGCCAGGTCTTAACTTCAAGCTCCCCCAGCCTTTTCAAAATGTCGTTTTTATCGAAAAGCGCACCCTCACCATTGACAACCCCGATGCCGATCGTTTTATTACCCGCGAGAAGCAGAACGTAGTGGTCGACACCTATGTGAAGTGGCGCGTTGTCGACCCTCGCAAATTCTTCACCAGCGTGGCCGGTCGTGCAGCCAGTGCGGAAGACCGTATCTCGAGAGCCCTGCGCGATGGCCTGAATAACGAGATTGCCACCCGCACCGTGAACGAGGTGGTTTCTGGCGCCCGTGAGCAGGTGATGGACGGCGTGTCTCGGCGAGTCGCTGAGGACGCCAAGCAAATTGGCGTTGAAATTGTGGATGTGCGACTTCGACGTGTCGACTTTGCAGAAGAGATTCGCGATTCAGTCTTTCGCCGAATGGAATCTGAGCGTAAGGCCATCGCCAGCGAGCGCCGATCCACGGGTGCTGCTGAGGCCGAGAAAATTCGCGCCAATGCCGATCGTCAGCGTGAGGTTATTCTGGCCCAGGCCTACCGAAAGGCGCAGAGCCTGCGAGGTGATGGTGACGCCAAGGCCAATTCGACCTATGCTGCGGCCTTCGGTCAGAACCCCGAGTTCGCCTCGTTCTACAGAAGCCTTCAGGCCTACCGAGAAAGCTTCAACAAGGCATCCGATCTTGTTGTAACCGACTCTCAGGGCGACTTCTTCAAATACTTCAAGGCGCCGAGCCGCCGCTAGCCGCTTACCGGCAGTCTCGGTCCGCTTTTTCTGTACCTTCGCTTTCCGTCGTATGCCCGCCTGGCTGCTTCCCGAACAAGTCTCCGATCAGCTTCCACAAGAGGCCGAGCAGCTCGAGCGCTTACGCAGGCGGCTTCTCGATCTCTTTGCATCCTATGGCTATCGGCTCGTCCAACCCCCCTTGTTTGAGCATGCGAGTAGCTTTTCTTTAAAAGGTGTGCGCGACCTTGAGGCACGCAGCTTCACCATGGCCGATCAGCTTACGGGCAGGCTATTGGCGATGCGGCCAGATATGACGCTGCAGGCCGCTCGAATCGATGCTCAGCTGTTTCGTTCCGACGACCTGA
>JAURFZ010000160.1 GCA_030834045.1 Burkholderiales bacterium | reverse complement strand
TGTTCGATCTCCTCGAAGCTGAGCAGGGCCTCACGCGGTAGGAATTGATAGTCTTTTGTGAAGACCTCTTTGGGCATGCAATAGCCACAGCGCAGATTGCATTGGTCAATGACCGAGATGCGTAGGTCTGTGATGGGGCGACCTAGCTTGTCATGAACGGGCCCTAGGGGCTGTGCCTTTAAAAAGACGGAGGGATCAGGGCGAGCAGCCTTGCGCCGCTCGAAAGAGGACGCAAGGATGGGGATGACGCGGTGACCTTCACTCATTGTTCCTAGTTTCTACCATAACCAACTCCTCAGGAGTAGAAACGGCCTGACTTCGGCGTGGTTTCCGACCCAAGATCGGTGCGATCGCAGCAGGCTGCTCGACGGGGCCCTTCTGCGGGTCTGTCTGAACCCATTCAAGTCCTGCAGCCTGAAGTTCTTGCGAGAGATCAATAGGTGAGGCGGGGGCGGCCACAGCAACAGTCTCTACTGGGCTGTGTGGCGAGACCGCAGGCACTGGGCTTGGGATAGGTGGCTCGGCGTAATTCTCGAGTGCAGCTGGCCGATCGACCATAAACGGCTCGGGCACGGCATACGTTTCAGGCTTAGGGGTGCCTTTGAACCCATCGGCCTTAGGTGACTCGGCCGGGGGGTGAGAGGCCTCGGATGCCAAGGCTGTGGAAGACCCCTCGTCGGCGGGGTCAGTGCTGGTTGCTGCTACGCCCGAGTCGTTTGACTCCGAGGATGCTGAACGCCCCGAGGACCCGCGGCGACGACGGCGGCGAGGTTTCTCTGCGCCGTTCGCATCGCCAGCCTGGGGCACGTCCAAGGCCTCCGATTCCCCAACAGCCTCTGCAAGGCCCAGGTTTTGGGGGAGCTCTTGGGCCTCGGCCGGATCTTTAAGCTCTTTGGCCTCGCGTGGTTCACGAGCTTCTCGGGGCTGTCTGGAGCGAGGCTCACGCCCCTCGCGAGGTTCACGCCCCTCTTTGGGCTCGCGAGGTGGGCGGGTTTCTTGAGCCTCCCGCGGCGCATTCGTGGCAGGTTTTGCGTCTTTGTTATCGCCACGACCCGCCTGCCTGCGGCCATCGCGTCGGTTGTCAGGCGTGCG
The DNA here is from genome assembly GCA_030834045.1 of Burkholderiales bacterium. Taxonomy (GTDB): domain Bacteria; phylum Pseudomonadota; class Gammaproteobacteria; order Burkholderiales; family Burkholderiaceae_A; genus Hahnella. The sequence continues at coordinate 2,055 of JAURFZ010000160.1, read as the reverse complement.
TTCGCGTCGGTTCGACCTAGCCTCCTCACCGCCTGCCCCGCCCGTACCGCCTGCACGATTACGGCGATCGTCGCCTCGCCCACCCTGCCGTGCTGACCGACCATTTCGGCCTGCGTTGGCTGTCTTGCTAGGCTGTGCCTCGGATGACTCCGAACCAAAAAGTCCAGATAGCCAGGCAAAGAACCCTGATTTCTTTTCTGCCTTGCGGCCTGCTGCAATGTTTGCAGGCATAGGCGTTGAGGGGGAGATGCCTTTTACAACAGCCTCTTGTCGAACCTTTTCGGGCCCCTCGCTGGGCTTTCCTGGCGCGCCTGCCTCAAGCGCTGGTCCTTCGACCATGGCGTAGCTCACCTTGATGTCATCTAAGCGTGTGTCGTCGTGGCGAAGCCGGTCGAGGTTGTAGTTGGGTGTCTCAAGGTGCTTGTTCGGAATGAGCACGATGGTCACCTTGAGGCGGGCCTCAAGTTTGGCGATGTCTGTGCGTTTTTCATTCAACAAAAAGCTTGCAACCTCAACCGGTACTTGCACGTGCACAGCAGCGGTTCCTTCCTTCATGGCCTCTTCTTGGAGGATACGAAGAATGTGAAGGGCACTTGAGTCAATGTCGCGAATACCGCCTGTGCCATTGCAACGAGGGCAGGTAATATGAGACCCCTCGTTAAGCGCAGGGCGAAGCCTCTGCCGCGACAACTCCATAAGCCCAAAACGCGAGATCTTGCCCATTTGTACGCGGGCGCGGTCGTGATGCAGGGCTTCACGCAGTCGTTGCTCAACATCGCGCTGGGCTTTGTTCGATTCCATGTCGATGAAGTCAATGACGATGAGCCCGCCAAGGTCGCGCAGCCTAAGCTGTCGTCCAACCTCTTCGGCGGCCTCAAGGTTCGTCCGCAGGGCAGTTTCTTCAATATCAGAACCACGTGTGGAACGGGCCGAGTTCACGTCAACCGCAACAAGTGCCTCGGTATGGTCGATAACCAATGCGCCACCCGATGGCAGTTCAACCATGCGGGAATAGGCGGTTTCAATTTGATGCTCAATCTGAAAGCGGGAGAAAAGCGGAATGTCATCCTTGTAGCGCTTAACCCTGGGTGCGAGATCGGGCATGACATGAAGCATGAACTGCTGAGCCTGGTCGTAAATATCGTCGGTATCAACAAGGATTTCGCCAATATCGGGCTGAAAATAATCGCGGATGGCGCGGATAACCAGACTGGACTCTTGGTAGATAAGATAGGCGCCTGCCTGAAGGGCACGGGCATCGTCAACGGCCTTCCAGAGTTGCAAAAGATAATTGAGGTCCCACTGCAGTTCACCCACCGAGCGGCCAATACCCGCTGTGCGGGCAATGATGCTCATGCCTGAAGGAAGCTCAAGCTGGTCCATGGCATCTTTTAGTTCCTGCCGGTCTTCACCCTCAATACGGCGCGATACGCCACCGCCCCTGGGGTTATTAGGCATCAGCACAAGGTAGCGGCCGGCAATGGAAATAAACGTCGTAAGTGCCGCCCCTTTGTTGCCACGCTCTTCCTTTTCCACCTGAACCAAGAGCTCGGTGCCTTCGGAAATAGCGTCTTTAATACCTGCGCGAGACAGGTCGACCCCAGGCTTGCAGAACTCTTTGGCAATCTCTTTGAAAGGAAGAAAGCCATGGCGTTCCTCACCGTAGTTAACGAAGCAGGCCTCAAGGCTCGGCTCGACACGGGTAACTACACCTTTGTAGATATTGCTTTTGCGTTGCTCACGTCCCGCGGCTTCAATATCGAGGTCGACAAGGCGCTGTCCATCAACGATGGCAACACGCAGCTCTTCAGAGTGCGTGGCGTTAAATAACATTCGTTTCATACAATCAACTCCTTAGGTCGCGCAGGCTTAGAGCCCACGCGGTTGTAACTTAGACGCGAGTTACAACGCTGGTCACTGACGCAGGGGCCCTGGGAGATGAAAGGTTGACGTGCCTAAAGAGCCTCAGACCTTCAAGAGGCGAAAGGGCAGGCAATTGGGGAGCAGAGGAATGGGCGAGCCGCTGCGCAAAAAAGGCAGTCTGTCGATGAACTT
>JAURFZ010000015.1 GCA_030834045.1 Burkholderiales bacterium | reverse complement strand
TAATGGAGCGCGCCGGCGTGGGCTTCTCGCATGTGCAAGGCGATAAGCTGCCGCCCTCGGCCACCGCCGCAAGGCCGGAGCTTTCGGGCCGCGGTTTTGAGGCCATTGGCGTGTCGCTTGTCTTCCACCCCCGCAACCCCTATGTGCCCACCGTGCATGCGAATGTTCGGGTGCTCGTGGCCAAGGCTGTGAGGGCGGATGAGGAGGACATCTGGTGGTTTGGTGGCGGGATGGACCTCACCCCCTACTATGGGTTTGAGGAGGATGCCGTTCATTTCCATGAGACCTGCCGGCAGGCGCTTCATCCTTTTGGTGATCATTACTACCCCAAATTTAAAACCTGGTGTGACGATTACTTCTTCCTAAAGCACAGACAAGAGGCACGCGGCATTGGCGGCGTGTTTTTTGATGACTTCAGCGAACTGGGCTTTGACAAGAGCTTTGCAATGACCCAAGCCGTAGGGGATGCCTTCGTGAAGGCCTATTTACCTATTGTTGAGCGCCGCAGGGGTATGACGTTTACGAATCGCGAGCGCGATTTTCAGGCTTACCGTCGGGGCCGTTATGTGGAGTTCAATTTAGTCTACGACCGAGGCACCCATTTTGGACTGCAGAGTGGGGGGCGTGCAGAGAGTATCTTAATGAGCATGCCGCCCAAGGTAACCTGGCGTTACAACTGGCAGCCAGATCCGGGCTCGCCTGAAGCTAAGCTTTACGAACTGATTAAGCCGCGTGATTGGCTAGGCGCGCTCTAAGGTCGCGGGGGACATGGCAATTTTTTGCTCGCGTCCCATGATCTCAATAAGAACAATAATTCGGTCAGACGCTACTTTTGAGACAAGGCCTTCAAGCCCAACCATTGGCCCGCCTGTAATCCGCACAGTGGCACCAATATCAAGCCTTTTTGATCGTCGTGTGGCCTCAACGGGATCGGATAAGTGAGACTGAACAAAAGACATAATCTCGCTCATGACGGACTCTCGCAGATGAGCGTATTCCAAGCCAAATCGCACGATTCGAGCAACACCGACGGTTGACCTTACAGGCCAAAGAGAGTGTTCAGAGTGCTCCGGTCGAAAGAAGACATAACCTGGGAAGAGGGGTTCTTCGTTTTCAAGTAAGCGAGTCCGGGAGTTACGAAGCCTGGGAATGAGCGGCAGGATTACCTCGTATCTTTGTCGAGTTAGGTTCAGTTCTGCGATATGCTCATGGCGAGGCTTGGTCTGAGCGACATACCAGACTCGGATTTCCGACGCAGTTTTAGCTGTCATAGCGTTTCATCTCTTTAACGAATAGTAATGAAAACAATTCTAGTAACTGGGGCTGCCGGCTTCATTGGACACTTTGTCTCGGAACGACTGTTGAATTTGGGTTATCGAGTTGTTGGCATTGATAATCTAAACGACTATTATGACCCCCTTCTAAAGGAAGCGAGGGTACATCGCCTCACTCGTCTCGACCAGGGCCATCAGTTCGAGTTGGTGAAGGCAGATCTTCAAGACCGCAACGCAATTGAATCGGTCTTCCGCACGCATACCTTTCACGGGGTAATTCACCTGGCTGCGCAGGCTGGGGTGCGTTATTCGCTTACGAATCCACAGGCCTATATCGATAGCAACATTACGGGATTTCTTAATGTTCTAGAGTGCCTTCGAAGGCAGCCAGTCCACCTTGTCTATGCCAGTTCCTCCAGTGTTTACGGGGGTAACAGACAACTTCCTTTTTCTGAAAGCCAGAGTGTCGACCGTCCAGTAAGCCTTTATGCGGCCACAAAAAAAGCAAACGAACTCATGGCGCATACCTACAGTCACTTGTTTGAAATTCCTTCAACAGGCCTGCGTTTCTTCACTGTCTATGGCCCCTGGGGTCGTCCTGATATGGCAGCCTTTAAGTTTGTCAGGGCCATATTGGCCAATCAGCCCATCGATGTCTACAACCATGGTCAGATGCAACGAGACTTCACATATGTTGACGATATCGTTGAGGGTGTCCTTCAGGCCTTCCTCCACCCGCCAGTGCGCGAGCCGTCTGGGCAAGAATTCGCTTTCGAGACCTTTCCTGCGCATCGAGTCTTGAACATCGGCAATCATCATCCTGAGCCTCTTACAGCGTTTATTGAGGCTATTGAGGATGCGCTTGGAATGAAGGCCCGCAAGAATTTCTTACCGATGCAGCCAGGTGACGTTCCTGCTACCTATGCAGATACGCAAGCCCTACGAGACCTTACGGGTTTTGCACCTTACACACCTTTGCATGTTGGGGTTAACAGTTTTGTAAGTTGGTACAAGGGGTACTACGGTGTTTAAAAAATTGCTCGATGGAAGGCAAGGCAGTCGCCCAAAAATTCCTACTCCCCCACATGGATTCACGCTTATCGAAATTCTAGTGGTCATTGCCATTATTGGCATTCTTGCGGCGGTTGTTGTCCCTGCCGTCATTGGTCGGCCCGATGAGGCACGAGTTGTTGCTTCCAAACAAGACCTTGCAACCATTTCTGCCGCCCTGGATCTCTACAGGCTCGATAACTTCTCTTACCCGACTAGCCAACAGGGTCTGGCCGCACTTGTTTCTCCGCCCACCTCTGAGCCGCTTGCGCCAAACTGGAAGCCTGGGGGCTACATCAAACGACTTCCGGAAGATCCCTGGGGCAGACCCTACCTTTACTCTCTTGGTTCCGACGGATTTTCTTTTGAGGTCTTAAGTTATGGTGCCGATGGCCAGCCAGGCGGTCAGGGCTTTGCGTCCGACCTCTCCTCCAAAGGGCTTTAGTCTTCTAGAAACCCTTGTCGTTGTCGCGATCCTTGGTCTGGTCATGGCCATGGCTGGCCTTAGTCTTTTTCAGGCTGCCGATCGAAAACTCCAGTCACAAGTCGATCGCCTTCAGGCTGTTCTGCAGACGGTTTCAGACCGTGCAGCCATCATGCAGCGTGATCATCGACTCGTACTGGATAAAGAAGGTTTTTGGATTGAAGAGCAGCGAAGAGGTCAGTGGTTGCAACAGACTGCCTTCCCTATGCAATATCGCTCCTGGGAGACCGGTCTGTCGTTCCAGGGTGAGACTGCTGTTATACGGATAGACCGAACGGGGCTCATTGAGCCTTCACAGCTTGACTTTGAACAGCGCGGTCATTCGGTCGTCTTGCTGGTCGATCCTTTTGCACGGGTTAGCCTCAAGCAGGTAGGACAACAATGACATTAAGGGTTGACGTAGGCCAACGCCCCTCTGGCTTTACGCTAATTGAAGTTCTTATTGCGCTGGCAGTGGCCTCGATTGTCTTTCTTGGCGGGTTAAAGCTTGTTCAGACCGTTAGCCAGAGCCTCTTTGAATCTCGAGATCGAAACCTGGCCATGCTCTGTGCAGATAATGCGCTTGTTCTTGTCAGGTTGCAGGTTCAGCGCCAGGGGGTTTCTGAGCGCCGGGATACCTGCAGGCAGGGCTCACGCGTATTTAATGTTCAGACCAGAATTCTCGTAACACCACACTCGAATTTTCGTCGTATTGAGGCAAGGGTCTACCGTGCCGACACGCCAGAAGACGATTTTTCTCTTGCCTATCGTGTCGGTTTTTTACCCTTAGGCTTTTAGTGAGCAGGTTAGCGTCCAGGCGGTTAGTCGTGCGTCGCGCGCTGTCGGAAACGCGAGCCGTTGACCCCTTCGGTTTAACCTTAATTGAGATGCTCGTAACGCTTTTAATTACCGCGATTCTTGCAGTCATGGGCTTTCGAGTTATTGAGCGTTTTGCAATTTCCCAAGAGGGCCTAACCTATCAGGCCTCCTTGCAGCGAAGCCTTGCCATGACCTGGTCTCAAATTGAGCAAGACCTTGAGACATTGTCTTTTCTCTCCCCACGGCAACGGTCGGCACAGCTCTCTCAGACTCCCCAAGGCTACCGTGTCGGTCCTGTGACATGGGGTCTTGACAAGGACGGCGCTTTTAGCCGAACGAGCTTTTCTGATTCCAACCCGATGGTCTTTATGAAGCAAGTGACCTCCGTGCGTTTTGCTCTTCTTGATGGTAACGATGAGCGAGAGATCGGCGCGTATGCCGCAGGCGAAATTGAACGTCTGTCTCGTCAGGAGCTTGGCGTTGCTGTTGAGATACAAATGGCAGGAGACCCCTTGCCCCTACGAAAGATCTTCCCTCTACCTGCTGTGGCCCATTGACGATGACATTTGGCCACCCCAAGAACCCCTCGCAGCCACCTAAAGGCATTGCCTTGGTCTCTGTTATGGCCTTGGTTGCAGTGGTGGCTGCCTTGTCAGTAAGCCTTGCCTGGCTAAGCTATCAGGCCATTGCGCGGACTCAGGCACAGCGAGATGCCGGACAGGCCAATGAGCTTGCTCGGGCTGTGATCGATTACGGCCGATGGGTGCTGTGGTCGGATGCACGAGGAGCGGCAGGCGGGTCCTCTGTCATGGATCACCTATCGGAACCCTGGGCGCAGTTTATTCCCCATAGTCGGCTCGATCAGTTGCTTGGTCCCCAAATGAATGCTCAGGATCAGGCAAGGTTTGCTGCCGCGGCAATTTCCGGACTTATTTCAGATGAGCAATCTCGATTCAACCTGGCCCGTCTTTTTCAGGACGATGGAACCCTTCGTCCGGAAGGCCTCGCGCAGATCGAGAGACTTTTCGTTTTATTAGGTGTTCGCACGGACCAGTCGTCTGAGCTAATAGGAAGGCTTCAATCCCTCGGGAAGCCAGACATACAAGTCGAGGGGATGGTTGAAGAGTCAGGGCGGTCGCGCTGGGCACAACTGCAGCAACTGGTTCGAGCCGATCGCTCTTTAATGGAAGACCAAAGGCGCTTACTGCTTGATCACCTTACCTGGCTTCCGAAGGTGAGTCGCATAAACATTAATACGGTTGCGCCTGAGGTCTTGCGAGCCTTGGCTGATGATGGTGAAAGTCGGCTCGTTGACGATCTCATTGAGCGTCGAGATCGTATTCCTTTCCGCACGCCAGCAGAGGTGGCAGCCCTTGTTCCTCCCAATGCCGGGTTTGAGACCGCCTTGTTGGACACGCAGACAAGTTATTTTCGGATGCAGGGCTATGCTCAGTTCGGAATGGCTGAGGAAAGCTTTCTTGTGATTGTTCATCGGACTGGTGGTAAGGTTTCGGTCATCCATCGTTTCTCACCTTAGGTAGGTAGATTGCGGTAGTCGTCTCGTTACCGACCCCTTATGCCTGGAGTATTTCGGTTTTGTTACAGCGTCATTTACATGCCTTTTCCGAGTTGTATGTCGTTGAGCGCCACGACGGTGTGGGCGGCGATGGCCTGCCTGCGGAGGCTATGGTTAGGCTTTGGCGCAATGGTTCGCCCGTTGCCCACACGCCGCTTAAAGAGATCGGTATTAACGAGCGTCAACACGGGTCGTTCAGTGTCGTAGCAGGCCGTCCCGATGAACCAAGCTCAGCGGGTCAAGATTCGCCAACGACCTGGAAGCCTCTAGGGCTCACTCTTCAGAGTCAGGGGCCCACAGGGTGGAAGGCCTATATTGGTTCGAATGTCCTGACACTGAGCTATGGCAAAGATGCTTTCTTTTCCGTTGACCTTTCAAAGGGCTTGGGCAGCGCGACAGGGTTAATACGCCTTGCCTATGCGCAGATACCGCCAAAATCACAACGGGTGTTTGTTTTTGATGAGTCCGATAGCGACCTAACAGGCCAAGGCTGGCTTGTACCCATGCTTCAAGAGTTAGGGCTGAGGGCCCAACCACTTAAGCTTGCCAAGCCGTTTTTCTGGCTTCCTTGGGAATTGTTAAAGACAGCCCCTCGAGGGCTACTTTCTGGTCTCATTGTTCTGTCGTTTCTTTTGGCGAGCATGGTTTTCTGGAAGCCATTTGAACCACCATCACGTACGGCCAATAAGGTTGAACTAAGCCCGGGAAGTGGTCTTGGTCCTGCCGGCGTGCCTGGCGAGGGCCCTGTCTTTTTCTTGGAACAGGTCGCACAGGCACTGCTTGCCTCGGGCACCTTTGAGATCGATCGTATTAGCCTGCAGCACTCTGGAATGTCCAGTGAGCCTCGATTGGAGTTTGATCTTGTGCAATCGGACTTCGCCTCACCCCTTAACCGCGAGGCCTTGCGAGGCCAGCTAAAAAAACTCCCTGGGGTTCTTGACCTTGAGGAGCAAGAAGAGTCTGGCTTACGTTTCGTTGCTCGATTAAAGCCGCAGTCCCTTAAGAGCTCGGGCTCAAGTAAACAGGGCTTGAAACCTTTATCTGCAGACGATGCGATTCTGAAGTTGTCCGAACTCAGTCGTCGTTCAGCTCTGGTCCTTGGGGAGCCCAAGTCAGTTTCTTCTGGGTGGCGCCTGGAAGCAGTTCAGCAACCCACCTCTTCGGCCATTCTTTTCCTGCAATCGCTACCGGCAGAAATTCTGTCGGGTCCTCTGCAGGGCATTGAGATTCGTCGAACCGGCTCCTCGGGTCTGGTCTCTCTTCGGCTAGATATCGCATCATGATCAATTCCTCGATTAAATCGTTCCATTTTTCTTTGGGCCCCATCGGCCTACTTACGCTTTTGGTCGTTGCGCTACTCGGTTTGCTTTTTCAGGCCCCGGCTGCCTGGGCAGATTTTTTTGTAGCCCAGGCAACAAGAGGCGCGGTGCGGCTTGCCCAAGCCGAGGGCAGCTTGTGGAAAGGACGCGCTCAGGTATTAATCGTCCCAGCAGCATTAAAGCTTGGTGGAGACCCATCTCCTGCTATGGAAAGTTTCCAGCTGGTCCGGTCTGTTAGTTGGCGTCTGACCCCAGGTCTCAATGCGGTTGCTTTGAACCTCTCGAGCGATGCCCTTGAAGGACCGGTTACCCAAGACCCTTTGTTGTTGAGTCTCGGCTCTGTCTCGATTCCGGATGGCAGGCTTCGGCTTGATTCGTTTCCTATGGAGCAGGCCGGCGGTGCATTGGCATTTTTAAAGCCGCAGGCGGCCCTTGAGATGCGCTGGTCAGGCCTGAGCATGCCCCAAGCCAGCGAGCAAAAACGGGTTATTTCGCTCGATATTCATCAGTTTGTAACAAGCCTCTCGCCCATAAAGCCTCTTGGGAGTTATCGGGTTCATTTCAACAGCATTGGCAGCTCTACTGGCCAGGCGGTTCGGCTCTCCTGGTCTGTCGAATCGATGCAAGGCTCTGTTATTTCAATGTCGGGTTCGGGTACTGTCTCTGATATGGTGAGAGGCCAGTTGCAGTTCAAGTGTCATCGTCAGTGTGAGTTCGTGGACGGCCTATTGTCGGCAATTGGGAAAAAAAGCGGGGATGTGTATGAAGCAAAACTTGGCGTATAAAGCGGCAACGGCGTTGGCTTTTACAGGCCTCGTGGTGCTTGAGCTCGGGTTGACTAAGGCAGGGGCTCAACCGGCCACCCCCCGAAACTCTCTGACCTTGCAGGCTCAGAATCAGGCTATTTCATCGGAGGATGCGGTTACGCTGGCATTTCGTGATGCTGAGATTTCCGAAGTCATTTCCGCATTCAGCACCTCAATGGCAATGCCTTTTTTACTCGATGCACGTGTCAAAGGAAAAATTACGCTCGAAACGCCAGGCCCGATTAGCCTTGATCAGGCCTACGAGTTACTTGTGGCTGCATTATCTTTGCAGGGGTTTGCCGTGGTTGCAGCCGACGGCTACGCCAAGGTTGTCCCAACAGCCGAGGCCAAGTCACAATTTCCAGCAATGAACACTGAGGCGACTGCTGCGGGTCTTTCAACACGTGTGTTTCAGCTTGAGAACGAAGACGCCACACAGCTCTTAGCGGCTATTCGTGCGCTTGTTCCCGCAACGAATCCGATGACCGCCCATCCTAGTAGCAACAGTCTCATCATCACCGATACAAGAGAGAATCTGAGACGTATTACCGAGATCATCCGATCGCTTGATCGCCCGAATCGCAACGCGATTCGAACGGTTTCAATTAACCATGGGTTTGCCTCCGATATTGCGCAGACCGTCGACCAGCTTATTAATCGAGGAACTAGCGACAAGGGCGGCAAGCTCCCCGAGCATTTGCAGGTTGTAATTCTTCCCGATGCCCGCACTAACCGTATCCTTTTTCAGTCAAGTGATCTTAGGCGCCTGTCTCAGGCGGCAGAACTTGCGCGCGACCTCGATTCGCCGCTGGCTACCCCTGGCAATGTGCATGTTTTGTATCTGAAAAATGCAGAGGCGGCGGTTTTAGCCCAGACGCTGCAAAACCTGTATCGCTCCGGCGCCCAATCGGTGGGTTCTGGCTCCCGGTCTTCGTCGTCCTTTACCCGCCCAGTGGGTGCCACAGGAAATGCAGGCCAACCGAACCAGGCTTTGTCAATGTCAGCAACTCAGGGTAACGGCAAAGCTCCTACAAGTTCGAATGCAGGCGCTCCGCAGGCGTCTACTCTTGGGCCCGAAGACTCCGGCGTCGTCATTCAGGCAGAGCCCAATTTAAATGCCTTACTTGTTGTTGCCCCTGAGTCATTATTTCGAGAGATTCGTGCAGTGATAGAAAAACTCGATGTAAGGCGAGCTCAGGTTTTCATCGAGTCTCTTATTGTGGAAGTCTCCGCAGATCGGGCTGCTGAGTTTGGCGTTCAGTTTCAGTACCTAGACGGGTTAAATGCCACGGGAAGTTCTGGGTTCGGCGGAACAAACTTTACGCCACGAGGCGGAGGAGCAAACCTTCTAGACCTTGCTGCAAATCCACTCTCTGCTTCGCAGGGTTTGAATGTTGGCGTTATTCGAGGGACAGTCTCATTCGGAGGTGCAACCCTTGCTAACCTTGGTCTTCTTGCCCGGGCGCTTGAGACTCAGGGAGCGGGCAACATTATTGCAACTCCGAATCTCCTTACTCTAGATAACGAAGAGGCCAAGATCGTGATTGGTCAAAACGTTCCCTTCCTCACGGGTTCTTACACCACAAGCGGAAACTCAAGTGGCAATCCTTTTCAGACTATTGAGCGGCGAGACGTTGGCACAACCCTGCGGGTTCGTCCGATGGTGTCCGAAGGGGGTACTGTTCGGCTGCAGATCTTTCAGGAGGTATCCAGTGTTGTCAATCAACGACTGGCAGAAGGGATCGTCACGAACAAGCGCTCCATTGAATCGACTGTCTTGGTGGAGGATGGCGAATTTGTTGTTCTTGGAGGGCTGATATCCGATGAGGAGGGCACGGGCGAGAGCCAAGTTCCCCTGCTTGGTGATGTCCCTTTGTTTGGAAGTTTGTTTCGATATCAGACCAGAGAGCGCAAAAAAACAAACCTTTTCGTTTTTCTGCGACCGGTTGTTCTTCGTTCTGGGTCCGATTCCAGTGTGGTCACCATGGGGAAGTACGAAGCGCTTCGTGCGGGTCAGCGGTCTCAGCCTAGACCGTCGGACAATGTCATTCTTCCCAGCTTAGGTAAGCCCGAACTACCCTCGCTTGATCCAGCAAGCAAGCCTGCGAACGAACCCGGCCGCCCACTCGGCAAGTAAATGGACGCCCGTTTTCTTCGGCGACACCGAATCACAGTTCAGGTGCAAGCCAATCAGATCTGGTACAGCAGTCGTTCGCCGGCCTGGGCGGTGGCTGCGGTTGCCGGGCAGGCTGGCCTTGAGGGTTACCAAATGGTGAGCAAGGATGATGAGGCAATTGACGAGCAGTTGCTTCTTAGCTCCCAAGGGGCAACAGCGGCAGACGTGATAGGCAGTGCCCAGCTTGGGGAGAGCCTTGCTTTACTGCTTCAAGATGGTCTAGGACTCACCGATGGTGATGAGCTTGATGATGACGCTCCAGTTATCCGAATGATCAACGCCATACTTAATGAGGCAGCGAGTCGACGTGCATCGGATATTCATCTTGAGCCTTATGAGTCAGGATCTGTTGTACGTTTTCGTGTGGATGGTTTGCTACAAGATGTTGCACATCCCCCGCGTGCACTTCATGCGGCCTTAATTTCTCGAATCAAGGTGATGGCGCAACTCGACATTGCTGAGAAGCGTTTGCCTCAAGACGGGCGTATGACAGTAAAGAGCCCGTCAGGCCTTATTGACTTACGAATTTCAACCCTTCCAACCGGGTTTGGTGAGAGAGCCGTTTTACGTCTTCTTGCCAAGGGTAAGGGGCCCTTGAGTCTTCATGAGGTTGGGATGTCTTCGGAGACACTGCAGCGCTTTAAAAGCCTGGTTAATCGGTCTTTTGGCATTTTGCTGGTAACAGGACCCACGGGCTCTGGAAAGACAACAACACTCTATGCCGCACTGTCTGAACTTGATGCGAAGACCCGCAACATCATGACAGTTGAAGATCCCATCGAGTACGACATGCCTGGCATCGCTCAGACACAGGTGCACCCTAAAATTGGCCTGTCCTTTGCGCAGAGTCTGCGCTCAATTCTTCGTCAAGATCCTGATGTCATTCTTATCGGTGAGATACGAGACCTAGAGACAGCACAAATCGCCATACAGGCCTCGCTAACAGGGCATCTCGTTCTGGCAACGCTGCATACAAACGACTCGTCATCGGCAGTTAGCCGTCTGCTTGACATGGGTGTCGAGCCCTTCTTGCTCTCCTCGTCGCTTATTGGTGTGCTCGCGCAGCGACTCGTTCGACGTCGCTGTTCAAGTTGCATGCCAAGGTCGATCATGGGGTGTGACGACTGCGGGCAGTCAGGCTTTAAAGGCCGATTAGGTATTTTCGAGTTATTGATTGTCGATGACGCCATTCGCTCGGCCATTAAGCTGCGCGGCGACGCCTCCGATATTCGCCGGATGGCACTGGATATGCCGGGTTTCCTGCCGCTTCAGAGGGATGGCGCACGACTTGTATCCTCAGGTGTTACTACCGAGCAAGAAATTGCGCGTGTCACTGCCTCTGGTCATGAAGAACTGGTCTAAGCAGCTTGAGCATCGGCTGGAGTCGCGGCTGGGCCTTAAGCCAGGACGTCTTACGGGGCGTCGTATCAGAGCCTCGGAGCTCGCCTTCTTTACTCGTCAACTGGCTGCACTGTTAGGTTCAGGAATTCCTTTAGAGAAGTGCTTGCTCGCTATGGCAGAGCAGGCAAGGCCAGCGGTTCGAGAGGTCTTTCTGGGCCTCCAAGACGGTCTTCGAGAGGGGTTATCCTTTCAGCAAGCGCTAGGCCGTTTCCCCCTAGACTTTTCGGAAAGTTACAGGGGGCTTGTTGGCGTTGGCGAGTCGTCCGGAAGTCTGTCTCGGGTCTTGGCTCGTTTGGCTGACGACATGGAGGCGGCCAACAGCCTTCGACACAGTCTTTTATCGGCGCTTGCGTATCCACTTATCGTCTCGGCGGTTGCGCTCATTGTGGTCCTGGCTCTTATGGCCTATGTTGTGCCCCAGATTGTTTCGGTGCTTGAGTCTCAGCAACAAGACTTGCCCCTTCTCACCCGATCTTTAATGGGCCTAAGTTCCTTTTTGCAAGCCTATGGCAAGGCACTCTTGATTGTTGTGGCGCTTTTTCTAATTTCGGTAATGGGTAGCTATCGCCGATTTTTGGTGTTTCGCCTATGGTTTGACCAGAAGCTCCTCTATGTTTTCCTGATCGGGCCCATGCTGCAGACAGCCGAATCCGCCCGCCTGGCAAGCAGTCTTGGCACCTCACTGTCGGGGGGTGTGAATCTCCTGCGCGCCTTACGAACCTCCTCTCTTGTGCTTCGAAATTATTACCTCCAAGAGCGCCTTACATTGGCTACTCAGTGGGTTCGTGAGGGAGCTGAGCTTGGACGCTCTATGGCGCAGACGGGAGGCTTCCCGCCACTTCTCGTTCAGCTTATTAGCACGGGTGAGCGAAGTGGAGAGCTTGCTAAAATGCTCAGCCTTGCCGCTGAACAAATGACCCAAGATCTTCGTCGCCGAACCTTACTGCTTACAAGTTTTCTTGAGCCTGCCCTTATTCTAGGAATGGGCCTCGTTGTTCTATTGATCGTGCTTGCAGTTATGATGCCCCTCATCGAGATGAACACGCTTTTGCGTTAGCCAAGGCAACCTCCAGAAAAATGCCCACCCTACAAAAAGGCTCCCCCGTGAAGACGCCCCAAGCAAGGCCGGTTCGCATTGAGCGTCTCTTGGTTTTAGCAGTATGGGCGTCAGTGCTCTGGCTTTTAGCCTTGCTGTTGCACCAGCTTGCACTTTCAGTGCTGCTGCCACCCCTGCCTCCGCAAGGAGCAATCCGTCAGTCCAACTCGGCCTATCAGCCAGGCACCACTGCGCTACAAAAGATTTTTGGCGGCGCAGATCAGCAGCCCCTTTCCTTGCAGAAGGCAGATATCCAGTTGGTCGGCTTTATTGAGGCGGGGCAAGACAGTGTCGTCGCGGTTCGTATACGCAATGAACCAACCCGCTATTTAAAAGTAGGTCAGGAGGACTCCGATGGCTGGCAACTTGAATCGGTGAAAAATGGGGAGATCGAACTATCTCGCATGGGGGAGCTTTACCGATTGGCGTCTTATCCCTCTCGCAACGGACTGAGTCTTGGCACCGAGAAGGACTAAGGACTAAGACTTTTTTGTTCGAGGGCTAGTGCGGCGTTTCGGCTTGCCCAATGCCTTTACATCGTCCAGATTTAACTCATCTGAGCCCCAGATTTCTTCAAGTCGAAAGTGCGCACGAACGACCGGTTGAAGAATATGCACAATAATGTCGCCGCAGTCGACCAAGACCCACTCGCCGGTGTCTTCGCCTTCAAGGCCGTAGATTTTCCCCCCGTTTTTCTTGACCTTATCAATCACATTGCTTGCAAGCGCTCGGGTCTGACGGTTTGACGTTCCGCTGGCAATGACCACACGATCAAAGAGGTCTGAGAGCGCCTGAGTATTAAAGACCGAGATGGACTGGCCCTTCATGTCTTCGAGGGCATCCACAATTAAAAACTGCAGCCTTTCAATCGAAAAGTCAGGGTCCAATGCTTTTTCAGCCCTTGTAACGCGCTTGGGCTTTAGCCCGTCTTCCACGGTGTCTTTCGTCTTACTTTCCGGCTTTTCTCGGGGTTTGCGTGTGGCTTTTGTAGCCTCAGGTTTTGTGGTTTTTGTGGTCAAGCGAGAGGTCTCCAAGGGTGGGTGCGAACTAGGCACGGTAAAGTTTTTGAGTCTGAAGGTAGCTGGCTACTGGCGGGCAGACGAGTTCTTGGTTAAAGAAATTCCACCCCTCCTGAAGTTGTTCGCGAATCCGGGTAGAGGAGACATGGTCTGGTTCAATTGAGACAGGTCGAATGACGGCGCCCTGTCGTTCAAGCTCGCTTAAGGTCTTGCCCGGCTGCTCGGATGGGCGCGAACAGACCGCAAGCTCAACCTGGCGAATGATCCACTCCCAGTGCTGCCATTGGGTGAAAAACTCCAGCTGGTCCTCACCCAAAATCCAGATCAATGAGCGATCAGGACATTCGTCTCGAAAGCTCTCGATGGTCTTGTAACTGGCGTTCGTTAAACCTTGGTCTGCCCATCGTACCTCTCGGTCGTCAAGCACCATGCGCTCATCGGCAAGCCAGTTCAGCGCAAGCCTTGTCATCTTAAGCCTGTCTTGACTTGATGCCTCCGCGGGCTTGTGCACTGGCTGGCCGGTTACCAGCCAGTGTACCCGGGTTAAGTTCAACTGACTTGCAGCGGCCACGGCTAGCCTGAGATGCATCCGGTGAACAGGGTCAAACCGGCCTCCAAAGAGCCCTAGCGCAGGCTGATGATGGGCGGAGGTCAACTAGGGAAGCCCTAGGGCGCTTGCCACGACGCCTAACGAAATGCAGATAAGCATAGTAATGACCATACCCATTCGAAACTGGAGCATCAAGACAATGGCTAGGGCCGAGATAAGGCCAGCCACAAGATCAAGGGTTCGAAACGAGCCCCAGTGCCCTGTAGGCGTTGGCCATAGAATGAACTTAGCGAAGATAAGGGCAAGGTCGAAAATAAGGGCGACCGATGCTGCGCTAATAGCGGTTAGCGGGGCGATGAGTGCGGGAATTCGTCGGGTGGCCTCAACCCAGGGGGCACCAGCAAGCACAAAAATGAATGAGGGCATAAAAAGAAAAGCAGTGACCACGAAGGCTCCCATGAGACCCGCGGTGGTAATGGGGAACTGGGTCAGGTCGGGGTGCTGGGCAGAGGTGACGTAGCCAAGAAAGGTGCTTATCATGGCTAGGGGCCCGGGGGTAATCTCACTAATAGCAAGCCCATCAATAATTTGTCCAGTGCTCACCCATTGTCGAGCATCCACCATGTTGTCAAACAGGTATGGCAGTACGGCATAGCCACTGCCAAATGAAACCAATGCCACGCGACTAAAAAAAGCCGCTAGCTCGGCAAGCAGCGGGGGCGCATAGGCCACCAGGGCTCCATAGGCAAGAAGCCATAGGGTTAAACCTATTCCCAGCACAGCCAGAATGCGGCTTGCATCCAAGTCGGAGCGCGTGTGCCTCGGACTGTCATCGTCGAGGATGTAGCGAGGGTTGGTTGCCTCGCCCTGCTGTTTTTGATCCGAGAGTCGACGGGCAAGCCGGTAGCGCTGCCCAATGGGGGGTTGATGGGCAACGGTGTGACGCGTTAAGGTTTCCGGTAGCCCCGTAATTGGTCGTGAGGTAAACAAGTAGGCAATCCAACCCAGAAGGCTTGCCGCCAGAATGACCGTAATAAAGCTTGCTCCAAACTGAAGAAGGACCATGCTCATGAGCATGACAGTCCACCAGAGTTTGCCGACCAAGACCCGCTGGCCAAGCCGGATACAGGCCGATAAGACAATGGCAAGGATGGCTGGTTTTAAACCATACAAAAGGGCCTGCAGTTCGGGAATCTGTCCATACAGAACATAAAGCCCACCAAAGGCGGTCATGATTAGAAAAGAAGGAATAAGGAAAAGAAGCCCTGCAATAATGCCTGCAAGGGGGCCATGCATAAGCCAGCCCAGGTAAATGGAAAGCTGTTGAGCCTCTGGCCCGGGAAGAATCATGCAGTAACTTAAGGCATGGGTGAAACGGTGCGGTGAGATCCACCTGCGCTTTTCAACGAACTCGTCATACATCATGGAGACTTGTGTGCCTGCCCCCCCGAACGACATCCATCCAAGGGCAAACCAAAACCAGAATGCCGCGAGAACCCCGGGTTTGGGGGTCTGCCCCGCCTCCCGATCGTCAGGATCGTCCCCGCTTGAGGGCGCGAATTCGGCAGTATTGGCCGTATTGGCCGTATTGGATGCCAGCCTATCCTCGGACGAGAACGCTGTGGTCAACGGGTTGGACCCTCAAGCAAGGCCTGAACGTCGGTAACGAGCTGGTCAAGTGGTAGGTCGTGGGGCACCACAAGCCGCAAGGATCCTGACGGGTCGAACAGGTAACTGAAGGTGGTGTGGTCAATGGTGTAGGACATGGGGTTGTCGCTGGCCTTCAACCCAGGCACTTTTTTAAAGTAGACCCGAAAGTCTTTGGCCGTTTTTTCGGTCTCTTCCGCACTTCCTCGAAGCCCGATAAATGATGGGTCGAAAGAGGCAAGAAAGGTTTTCAATGCCTTTGGCTCATCGCGTTCGGGGTCGACGGTAACAAAGACCACCTGCA
>JAURFZ010000159.1 GCA_030834045.1 Burkholderiales bacterium | reverse complement strand
CATGTAAAGTTCGGTGCGGTTACAGGTGGACACAAGGGCCTGTTCGGGTGCTAGACGGCCCATGACCTGGCGCAGCTCCGAGAGACTTGCGCTCACAATCTCAGCCGGAAAGGCGAGCCTTTCGCGCAGCGAGACGGGGGCGGACTGATGGTTGAGTCCGAAGGCGACGACCTGGCATGTCATAGGCCCCTGATTTTACGAGAATATGACGGTGTTTCACCAGCGGAAATCCAAATTAGTTGACACCCGAATCTGCAAGCCGCTCGAGACGGTAGCCCGCCCCGTAAATGGATCGAAGCTGAAACCCCATCTCAGGGTGCAGCCGCAGTTTGGTCTTAAGCCTTGAGAGGTGCGTGTCGACCGTACGTGTCTGCACACGGGGATTCAGACGAAAGACCTGTTCCTGCAGCAAGGAGCGTTCAAGGTCCTGATTCATATGCTGAAAAATAAAAAATGCTAGTGCCCACTCCCTGGATGTAAGCCGAACCTCCCGGCCGTCAAGAAAGGCCCGCTGCGTTTTGGACTCAAGCCGCACGGAGCCCACAGTAAGCGTTTGCTGATTACGGCTGAGGGTCTGACCGCTGCCGTAGCCATTGCCGTACTCAGGCTCCTGGGCGACCAAGGGCTTATGGCGCCGAAGGGCCGCGGCCAGGCGCGCCACAAGTTCGCGGGCCCGAATGGGCTTTAACAGAAAGTCATGGGCCCCTCTGGCAAAAGCCTCAGCCATGATGGTGTCGCGGATATCGCCTGTGAGCATAAAGACAACTGGCCTAGGCAAGGGTTTGTTATAAAGCCTATCGAGCAGATCAAGGCCCGACATGCCCGGCAGTCGAAGGTCGACTAGGGCTGCATCAAAGCGCTGTCGGGGGTGCACCTCGATAAACGCCTCTGCCCGTCGAAACCAACAACCCTTCCAGCCCTCGTGCATCACGATGTCACAGAGCCCTCGGCCTAGCGGCTCATCGTCCTCAATGACAGCGATGCTGTTTTTGCCTGCGTGCAAGTTCAGTGCCATGTAAGCCCTCTCTCCCCTTTTGTCTTGGCATGGTCTAAAAGCGGGGGGAGGCCCTTGAACTCGACTTGCTTGCTTAGGAGGGCCTAACCCCAAGGCCCCGAACTTTAGACTCCCGAAGGCACATGAGGGGCGCCTTTTAAAGGGCATCAGGCCTAGGTAAGCCCGGGCTTATTAGGAATTCTGACAACTCAAAAAGAGTTGGTAGGCGGGATGCTTGGACTCGTCCCAGTGGCGATAGCCGAGCCTGGTAAGGAACTCAAAAAACCGGCTTTGGTCAGCCGGCGGCACCTGCAGGCCTACAAGAATGCGCCCGTAGTCCGCGCCATGGTTGCGGTAATGGAAGAGTGAAATATTCCAACTTGGGTTCATGGCGCTAAGAAAGGTCATCAGCGCCCCGGGCCGCTCCGGAAACTCAAACCGATAGAGCTGCTCGTTTTCGGCCAGCTCTGAACGCCCCCCCACCAGATGGCGCAGATGCGTCTTGGCCAGTTCATCGTCGGACAAATCGAGTGTATGAAAGCCTGCCTGCGACAGGGTTGAGGCGATGGCATGCGCCTGCTCCCGATCCTTCACCTGAAGGCCAAGAAAAATATGGGCATGCCGAGGGTCGGAGATTCGGTAGTTAAATTCAGTGACGTTAAGGCCGCCGAGGGTCTGACAAAAGGCTTTAAAGCTGCCACGCTCTTCGGGAATGGTGACCGCAAACACGGCCTCGCGCTGCTCGCCGATCTCACTGCGTTCGCTAACAAAACGCAGTCGATCGAAGTTCATATTGGCCCCGCAGGCAATGGCCACCAGGGTTCGTGGGCTGCCGTCGGCGCGGCTTGCACCATGCTGAGCAACCCAGGCCTTCATTCCCGCAATGGCCAGGGCGCCGGCCGGTTCCTGAATGGCCCGGGTGTCCTCGTAGACATCTTTAATGGCTGCGCAGACCGCATCGGTATCCACCCGCAGCATGCCATCAACATACTTCTGGGTCAGCCGAAAGGTTTCCTCGCCAACCTGCTTAACCGCAGTGCCGTCTGAAAAAAGGCCCACCTCGGGAAGATAGACCCGTTCGCCCTTTTCAATGGACTGGGCCATGGCGTCAGAGTCTTCTGTTTGCACGCCGATGATGAGTGTCTCGGGCCGCAGCTGCTTTACGAGAGTCGCCACCCCAGCAATCAGGCCCCCTCCGCCAACAGCAACAAAAATGACATCGATGGGATCGGCATGCTGGCGAAGAATCTCCAGACCGATGGTGCCTTGGCCCGCAATGACATCGGGATCGTCAAAGGGGTGAACGAAGGTAAGGCCCTGGTCTTTCTCCAGGGACTTCGCATGCAGGTAGGCGTCTGAATAGGAGTCTCCGTGAAGCACAACCTCGGCACCTCGCTGTCGAACCGCATCAATTTTGACGGTTGGTGTGGTGATCGGCATAACAATAAGTGCCTTGCAGCCAAGCTGCCGGGCAGCAAGCGCAACACCCTGGGCATGGTTACCGGCCGAGGCGGCAATGACCCCCTTGGCAAGCTGGTCTTGGCTAAGCTGGGACATCTTGTTGTAGGCGCCGCGCAGCTTAAAAGAGAAGACGGGCTGGGTGTCTTCGCGCTTAAGCAATACCCTGCAGCCTAGCCGCCGGGATAGGTTGGGGGCCGGGTCGAGGTCGGTCTCAATGGCGACGTCATAGACCCGGGCAGTAAGAATTCGTCGTAAATAGTCAGCGCCCATGGACCTATCTTAATTCGCCTAAGGTTTTAGGGTTTATGAACCGAAAGAGGCTTTCGGTCTGAATCGGCTCCGAGGCTCCATTACACTTGAAAAACTATGAATGCTCCTGTATTGCCGGCCCTGTTGTCGGCTGTTTCGACGGTTGACCCATCGGAGTCTCGACTCCGAGAGATTCCCTATAACTACACCTCGTTCTCCGACCGGGAGATCGTGATCCGCCTGCTCGGCGCACGGCAATGGGATCTGATCAGCGAACTGCGCGCGCAGCGCCGGACCGGCCGATCGGCCAAGATGCTGTACGAGGTGCTGGGAGACATGTGGGTGGTGAAACGAAACCCCTACATCGAAGACGACCTGCTCGGCAATCGCAAGCGGCGTGAAGCGTTGATCAGCGGCATGCGCCAGCGGCTGGGTGAGGTTGACGCGCGGC
>JAURFZ010000158.1 GCA_030834045.1 Burkholderiales bacterium | reverse complement strand
CGCTTTAAATGCCAGTGTCTCAGAAGCGACTCCTCAAATGAGGGCCTCTGAAACTGGGCCTGGCCAAGCGATTTGCAGGCATCTTGAACGGCCTGCCAGTTGGTAAGCAAGGTTCGAAGTATCTCGGTAAGGTTGCCTTCGCTTTCTGCATTGGATCCTGTGGGGCTGAAATAGCGATGCAGCTGTGACCAGCCCTGCAGGGGCTGAGCGGCTTGTGCCAGCCATGCATCAAGCTTTGTAAGATGGGCGTCATTGGCCTGTCGATAAGGCTGCCAGACAAAGGGCAGGCCCTGCTGACTGGCATAGAAAAGCGCCGTGCCTAAAGAGTCTTCGCCGCGAACAAGCGCCAGGTCAGACACCGCCATGCACTGATCGAATTCATGCTGACTCAAAAGCCCCGTATCGGGATCCTTCGGATGGTGCGGCTCAAAAACCAGAACCCTCTGCGCCCGAAACAAAGACTGCGGCAGGCCTGCCTGTCCCTGATTCCTTGCACCCTCTCCACCCTCTCTTAACTCCCCTAGAGCACGAGAGAAACTCTGCACAAACTCGGGCAGGGGTGTGTTGGGGTAGCAGTAGGCAAAGACCAGGAAAACGGCCTCGTCCTCCTCGTGCCGGTCCCCACTAGCAGATTGGCCGGCGCTCGAGCCTAGCTCGCACCGATTGATCATGCTGCGACGCAGGGCTTGCCGATTGGCTTGGAAATCCGGGCTGCTAGCCGCCGGCCGCTGACCCTGAATAAGCCCTGGGCCATCTCGACGCATGGATGGCGCCAGCCAGTACCTGGACTTCTTTGGATAAACGGGGTCAGGCGCGGCCATCCACTGGCAGTCGGTCGTCCACTCCTCAAGGGCAAGGTAGTCCACCAGATAGCGCAGTGTCGCTTGGGGCAGTTGGTTAAAGATGGCCTGAGGGATCTCCACCTGGAAAGCCTCAAGAAGCACATCTGCGTGTTGCAGGGGAAGGCCATGATCGTGCATGCACAGATCCTCGATCGCCCAGTAAGCCAGGGCACTACTTGCAACAAACCCGCATGGCCGCTCCCAGGTAAACATAGGGGCCATGTTCTGCAGATGCGCAAGCGCCCGAGGGTCTGCAAGAATTCGAACCTGCGCCTCCCGGGCCACAAGCCCCTGAGCAAGCCTTAGACAGACCGCCGCATCACCAAAAAAATCGACCGACCGACAGGCAATGAGAACTAAGGGCGCTTTTAGCCCCCGATGCATGTCTTGATGAGAAGGCGAGGCTGGCCCCAAAGAACCTAGGCAGTCTTTACGGGCTCGGACTTGGGTGCTGCAAGGTCGGCTGCCGTTGTGAAGGCATCCGAGAAGAAGGACTCGGAGGAGAGCCCACACTGGTCGATGAAGTCTTTCTGGGCGGCCCGAACGACAACAGGTGCACCGCAGGCATAAACCAAGTGACCCGAGAGATCGGGGAAGTCTTGCATAACGGCCTGGTGAACAAAGCCTGTTCGCCCATGCCATTGATCCTCGGGTTCGGCATCGCTAATAACAGGAATAAACCGAAGGTGCGGCATCTCGGCCGCCCATTGCTCAGCAAGCGAGATCATGTAGAGGTCGCTTGGCCGCCGCCCGCCCCAGTAAAGGGTCATAGGGGGATCAAAGTTCTTCGCCCGCGCGTACTCAATAATGGCTTTGATGGGCGCAAAGCCCGTTCCACTTGCAAGAAAAACAATGGGCTGGCGCGTCTCTTCCCGAAGAAAAAAACTTCCCAAGGGCCCTTCAAAGCGCAGGATATCTTTCTGCTTCACAGGGTTGGCCGAGCTTGTTGGATGGCCAAACACCGCGTCGGTAAATGCGCCTCCAGGCGCCTGCCGAATGTGCAGCTCAACCTGTTCGCTCTCTAGCGGAGAGTTCGCCATAGAGTAGCTTCGACGCTTTCCATCTTTGAGCAAAATATCGATGTACTGCCCTGCATGAAACTGAAAGCGCTCAGAGGCAGGAAGCTGCAGCCGAACAACGGCGACATCCTGGGCAGGGAAGTCGATGCTTGCCACCCTGCAAGGCAGCTTACGGATAGGGATCATGCCCTCGGCCGCCACCACACGTGCCTCTAGTACAAGGTAAGAGAAGGGTCTGGCCTGGCAGAGCAAAAGCGAGCCTTGGGCACGCTCGTCCTCGGACAAGGCCTTGACCTGGTAGCTGCCATAGTCCACCTCGCCTTCAACAAGGCGTGCCTTGCAGGAGCCGCAGGCTCCGTCTTTGCAGCCATAGGGAAGCACCAGTTGGGCACGCAGGGCAGCCTCAAGAATGGTCTCGTGACTGTGCGCGTCAAAGCTCTTTTGAGATGGAAGGAGCCGGCATTGGAATGTCGTCATAACTTTTAATTGTAGCCAGAGCCCCAGCGCATCGAAGGCCAGGCCCTAGCAAAAAGACCTTTTGAAGCCCCTAAAAGGCGCGGCGTTGCAGCTGCCAGAGCATAAGAAGGCCCGCGGCAAGCGCAATCAGGCTTGGAATGGCCGCGACAATCGGTGCCGGCCAGTCGTTAAGCAGGCCGAGGTGCGAGAAAAGGCTGTTGGCCAGATGAAAACCAATGCCCGCAACAATCGCAAGAAAGACCTTCAAGCCCAGGGCGCCGCCACGGGCTTGAATATAGGCTGCAGGCAAGGCCAAGACCAGCATCACCCAGACCGCGACGGGATAGATCATTTTTTTCCAGAATGCGATTTCATAGCGGCCTGAGGCCTGCTTGCCCGCCTGAAGGTAGTCTACGTAGAGGAAAAGCTCACGCGCGGACATCTGCTCCGGCTTGACCATCAGGGCTCCAAGCCTTGCCGGTGAAAGGTAAAGGGGCAGCTCGAGGCTTAAGAGCTGGTTACGGGTCACCTGGCCATCAGCCGCAAAATCGGTGAGGCGAACCCCTTCAAGGCGCCAGATGGAGGCCTCTTGGGCGTTGGCAGTAGCTGGGCTTGCTCGCAGAAAAACCGCAGAGTCCGCCTCCACGAGACGTCGCAGGGTGAGCAGTTCACCGAATTCATAAAGCTTCACGCCCTGCAGCCTGCGGTCGGGATCCATACTAGTTAAATTCACCATGCGCACTCGCACGCGGTTCTCACCAGATTCGGTGGGGTAGTCACGCATCCAAAAACCCGAGGACAAAATACCTGAGCCAAGGCTGCCATCCGCACTTGCCTTGGTGCGAACGGCAGCTACCTCGGAGACTGGAAGGACCA
>JAURFZ010000157.1 GCA_030834045.1 Burkholderiales bacterium | reverse complement strand
CGCGACTACATGGACATGAATCTGCGCTATCTCAAATCGACGGGGCTCTTTCGCGCATTTGGACGTGGAATCTCACTTGTAGAACTCAAGTCTGTTCTTATCGATGCACTCATCGCAGATGAATACCGAAGGCCCGGCAATGAGTTTTTTAACCTCATGCTGACTTTTACCGCAAAACGAACAGTAAAGAAGCTTCTCGCCTGTTCCCTTTTTCTCTGCCATCGTTGCCTCCGGATGAACCGACTTAGTTCAGAGAAACTAATCGCGACTGGAAAGAACGCGATCGACTATGCCGTACTTTAACGCATCTTCCGAGGACATAAAGTTGTCCCGATCGGTGTCTCTCGCAATCGTGTCAAGTGGCTGGCCTGTCCTCTCAGACAAAATGGAATTGAGCGTGTCTCTTAGCTTAAGAATTTCACGGGCATGAATTTCAATATCCGAGGCCTGGCCCTGAACGCCCCCAAGCGGCTGGTGAATCATGACGCGGCTATTGGGCAGTGCAAACCGTTTACCCTTCTCGCCTGCAGCAAGCAAAAAGGCTCCCATACTGGCAGCCATTCCAATACAAAGCGTGCTTACCGCTGGCTTTACGAACTGCATGGTGTCAAAAATAGCAAGCCCGGCAGAGACCGAACCACCCGGCGAGTTGATGTAGAGGGAAATGTCTTTGTCCGGATTTTCAGATTCGAGAAAAAGCAGCTGGGCCACAATAAGATTTGCCGAGCCGTCATTGACAGGGCCCACTAAAAAGACCACTCGCTCTTTAAGAAGTCGAGAGTAGATGTCGTAGGCCCGTTCACCGCGGCCCGACTGTTCTACCACCATAGGCACAAGACCGAGGGCTTGCGTGCCCAGGGCACCACTGTCGTGGCTGTCTGCATCCATTGGGCCCGATGCCCTGAAGTATCTGCCCATTATTCGGTTTCCTTAATTAACGACTCAACATCGACGGATTTGTCTTCAACCTTAGCCCCATTCAGCACCCATTTCACGACGTTGTCCTCGAGTACAACCGACTGAGCCTCGGAGCGGCGCTCTTTGTTTGCCATGGACCATTGAATGAATTCTTCTGGGTTCTCGTATGCCTGAGCCATCTCACCCAGCATGTCACGAATCGCCTCTTCGGTTGGGTTGAGCTTTTCCTTCGAAACAATCTCGCCCACCAAAAGCCCAAGCCGCACGCGCTTGGCCGCCTGGTTCTTGAAGAGGTCGGGCGGTAGAGGGGCCTGATCAACCTTCATACCACGGCTTGCCATTTGTTGGCGCATTTCGTCCGACATGCGCTCGCTTTCCGCCTGAACAAGGGCGGTGGGCAGGTCAAAACCGGCCTGCTCAACAAGTGCATCCATAACCGAGCGCTTGGTTTTATTCTTGCAGCGTGTAGCGACCTCGCGACGCAGGTTCTTCTCAACGTCTTGGCGTAGCTTTGCGAGACCACCATCGCCGACACCAAAGGCCTTGGCAAATTCATCATCGAGTGCGGGAAGTTCAGGCTTGCGTGTCTCGTGCAGGGTTACCGTGAACTCAGCGGCTTTGCCGGCAAGATTCGTTGCATGGTAGTTCTCGGGAAACTGAACGGTGAAGGTCTTTGTTTCGCCAGCTGCCATTGCACGCACGGCCTGGTCGAAATCTGTAAGCATGCTTCCGTTACCAACAACAAACTCGAAGCCCTCGGCCTTGCCCCCTTCGAAGACTTCACCATCCAGCCGGCCTTCAAAATCGATGAGAACCTGGTCGTCAACCTGCGCTGCACGGTCAGCCTTTGTATAGACAATGCGCTGCTTTTGCAGCGTCTGCATGGTCTTATCGAGGTCGGCCTCGGTTACCTCGCAGACGGTGCGCACCACCGAAAGACTTGAACGGTCTGGAATGGGGACCTCGGGATAGACCTCGATGGTGGCCTCGAAATCCAGTGCCTGGGCAGCGGAATCGGCCCCGTCTTGGTTCAAGGGAGCAATTTTAGGGGGACCTGCTGGCCTGATTTTCTGGGCTGCCACCTGCTCGGCATAGACCTTTGAAAGCGCATCGCCCAATGCCTCGGATCGGGCCTGGGCTCCAAACGACTTCTCAAGCACTTTCAAGGGGATCTTCCCGGGCCGAAAGCCGGGAAGCTTGGCCTTGCGACCCATTTGTTGAAGCTGACGCATGGTCGCCTGCTCGATATCTTCAGAGGAGAGGTGAAGGGTAATACGGCGCTCGAGACTCGAGGCCACGGTTGTCTCTGTTGTCATAAGTACAGCCAATCTGTTCGTAATTAGATGGTGCGAAGGGCGGGACTCGAACCCGCACACCTTTCGGCGTCAGGACCTAAACCTGGTGCGTCTACCAATTTCGCCACCTTCGCGCTTTAAACCTCGCCCATTGTACTTAAGACGGGGCCTCAACCCGGACCCGATGACCTGGAATAGGCAGAAGCCGCGTCTACAATTAGGCCCATGCGCCAACTCGACCAAGGTCTTGTCAATGCCTTCCATGCGGGGGGGCATTACGAAAACTTTCCAGTGGCCTCCTGGCTCCTGCCTGCGGCTATACGCCCGGCGGTGGTCTCGATCTACCGGCTAGCCCGCACGGGCGATGACCTGGCAGATGAAGGGGACCTCACAATCAACCAACGACTTGCGGGCCTTGCCGCCCTGCGTCGAGGCCTTAGCGATTCTCAGGATCAGGCCCCTAAACAAAAAGGGTTACCCCGCGAGCTAGACCAGAAAGGCTGGTCCGAGGAGGCGATTTCGGAATTTGAAGCCATAGGCAGGCAGGCCAGGGCTCAGCTTTCGGCCCATGGCTTGAATGCCGACTGGGGACTGCAGCTGCTTAAAGCCTTTGACTACGATGCGCAGTTTGAGCCCTTTGAGACCTGGCCTGACGTTTTGGCCTACTGCCAGAGCTCGGCCATTCCTGTGGGCCGCATTCTTCTGGGATTATTTGGCCTTCACTCCTCGCCTGAGGACCCCGCCCCCAGACAGGTCGACAGCAGCATGCGTGACCAGATGTTCTTCGCAAGTGACAGCATCTGTGCGGGTCTTCAGCTTGTTAATTTCGGACAAGACCTTCATCAGGACATGGGGCGGCACCGGCCAACGCTGCCAAAATCAGACTGGCCCGCCGCACTGACCTGGTCGTCTGAGTGCAATGCCAGTGGGGCCGAGCAGCGCAGGGGCGAACTGCTTTGCGTGGAGGCTTTCGCTCCCGAAGAACGCTTTGC
>JAURFZ010000156.1 GCA_030834045.1 Burkholderiales bacterium | reverse complement strand
CGCGAGCCATTAAACGCATCGAAGATGTGCGCACGCTGCGCACCCATCAGTTTCCTGAAGATGCAGGCCCAATGGCGCATCCGATTCGGCCCTTGCAGTACCAGGAGATTCGCAACTTTTATACGGCAACGGTCTACGAAAAGGGGGCCGAAGTCATTCGCATGCTGCAGACCCTTTTTGGCCGAGAAGGGTTTCGCAAGGGCATGGCCCTTTATGTGAAACGGCATGACGGCAGGGCAGCCACCTGCGAGGACTTTGTGAGTTCCATTCTGGACGCGAACAACAGGCCTGAACTTTTTGAGCCCTTTATGCGCTGGTATTCGGCGGCTGGCACCCCCGGGGTTGGTGTGAAAAGCAACTGGGATGCGGGGCAGGCCAGGCTCACTCTTACGCTCACTCAGGCGTTGCAAGCCGGCCAGCCGCCTCTGGTTATCCCCATTCGTACAGGCCTTTTAAGCGAAGAAGGCAGGCAGCTTTTAGAAGATCAGGTTCTCTTACTCACCGAGCCCGAGCAGCTCTTTGTTTTTGATCTGCCTTCTCACAAAGGCAAGTCCGAGCCCATTGCATCGTTGCTTCGCGGTTTTTCAGCGCCGGTGCAGCTTGGGCAAGGCCTAAGTGCCAAGGCACTGCAAAGCCTTGCCGCGCATGACACCGATGCCTTTAACCGTTGGGAGGCCTGCCAGCGCTTGATGCTTGCCCAGCTTATGCCTGATGCCACCACGGCCGAAGAGCGCGAGGGATTAATGCAGACGCTTTTGCGGCTTGCAGACGACCCGGCCTTAAGCGATGGGTTCAAGCTCTTGTGCCTCACGCCGCCCTCGGAGGCCCTGGTGGCAGAGCACTGGTGCTCAGAGGGCCATGCCATTGACCCCAGTGCCATTCGTCGAAGGCTTGAGGCCTTAAGGCTTGCCATGGCCCTTGCGCTTGAGCCGGTCATTAAGCCCCTGGATGCCCAGGTGGATACCACCGAGCGGGCCGAGCATTACCAGCCCTCGGGGCCCGCGGTGGGTCGTCGGGCCTTTCAACATTTGGCCCAGTCGCTTCTTACCCTGCTAAGCCCAACGCAAGACCGAGCTGAGCAGCTTTTAAAGCGCTACTTTGCGGCAACCAATATGACCCGGCGAATGGCATGCCTGTCGGGGCTTGTGAGCCTTGAAGGTATTGCAACTCAGGCCTGCCAGAAGGCCCTGGATGACTTTCTGGAACGCTACAAGGACAACGACCTCGCCCTGGACAAATGGTTTTCGGTGCAGGTTGCAACGGTTCGGCTGCATGACACCGAGGGGCTTGATTTGTTAACCACTGTGCGGGGCCTGCTTGACCATCCACGTTACGATTTGGGCAGTCCGAACCGAATTCGCTCGGTGCTCGGCCCCTTCTTTATGCAGGTTTCACCTGGCTTCCATCGCGGCGACGGGGCGGGCTACCAGCTCTGGTGTGATCAGCTTGCACGCCTGGCGAGCCGCAACAGTCAGCTTGCCTCCCGACTTGCCCGGTCACTAGATCGCTGGCAGGCCTTTGAGCCGCAGCGCCGCCTGGCCATGCGAAAGGCCATCGAGGCCTTGTCAGAGACCCCGGGCCTGCCTGCGGATCTTGCTGAGGTCTGTGGCAGGTTTCTTGCCGATGTTACGGAATCGTCACGATGAGCGCCTAGATTAAAAGATCTGTTGCCCATGCCGCAGTTACTTTTGGGCCGTTGACACGAACTTCCTAACAAGACGAACGCCCCATGACCCAGCCCCCCTTAAGCTTTCAGCAGCGCGCTGACCTTGACCTTCTTGATAGCTACGATGAAGAGCTTGAAATGGAGCTTGACGACGACCGGCTGGATGCACTCTTGCTTGATGGTCCCCAGCAGAGCCCTTCCACCGAGGGTGCCATTGACCGCAGGCTTTATTTTCGTGAACTCTTTCGTCTTCAGGGCGAGCTGGTGCGGCTGCAGGACTGGGTGGTTGAGAAGAAGTTAAAGCTTGTTGTGCTCTTTGAAGGCCGCGATGCGGCAGGCAAGGGAGGCGCCATTAAGCGCATCACCCAAAGGCTCAACCCCCGCGTGGCCCGGGTGGCTGCGCTTTCGGCCCCGAACCAGCGCGAGCGCACCCAGTGGTACTTTCAGCGCTACGTCAGTCATCTTCCTGCAGGCGGTGAAATTGTTTTGTTCGATCGCAGCTGGTACAACCGCGCAGGCGTTGAGAAGGTGATGGGCTTTTGCACCGAAGACGAGTACGAGGACTTCTTTCGAACCGTCCCCGAGTTCGAAAAAATGCTGGTGCGTTCTGGAATCATTTTAATTAAGTACTGGTTCTCTATTTCGGATGAAGAGCAGCACATGCGCTTTACCATGCGCATGAAAGACCCACTAAAGCAGTGGAAGCTCTCGCCCATGGATCTTGAGTCGCGCAGGCGTTGGGAGGCCTACACCAAGGCCAAGGAACTTATGCTGGAACGCACGCACATTCCCGAGGCACGCTGGTGGGTTGTTGAGGGCAACGATAAAAAGCGTGCGCGTTTGAACTGCATGGCCCATCTGTTAAGTCAGATCTCTTATGCTGAAGTTCCGCACGAGCCGGTTGTTCTGCCGGCACGCGAGAAAAATCCCGACTATTTCCGCAGGCCCGTGCCTGCGGAAATGTTTGTTCCTTCGGTGTACTAAGGCCGAGAGCCGCTGGGCGGGCCCGAGGCTCGTGGGCATCGAGACCCCGTAAGCGGTTTAGACCGGTTTAAGCAGGGCATGGGTGAGGGCATGCCAGAACCTTGCTCCCACCGGAATAAGACGGTCGTTAAAGTCGTAGCTGGGGTTGTGCAGGGCGCAGGGCCCAAGGCCGTGGCCTGCCAGGCGATGGGGGCCCTGAAAGTCACCGTTACCAAGAAAAATATAGCTGCCAGGCCGTTCAAGCAGCATGTAGGCAAAGTCTTCGGCGCCCATGGTGGGCTCAATGGGAAGAATCACCTTGTCAGGGCCCACAAGGGCTCGCGCAACCTCGGCGGCCTGTTCAGTTGCTTGGGGATGGTTAATGGTGGGTGGGTATTGGCGCTCAAAGCGAAGCTCGGCCGAGCCACCAAAGGCCGCAGGCAGCTGGTTGCAGATGCGCTGCATGGTCTGCTCAATTCTGTCGAGGGCCTCAAGTCTAAAGGTTCGGACGGTTCCCTTAAGTTGGCAGTGGTCGGGAATGACGTTGACGGTTTTTTTTAACGATACGGCGATCACCGAGACC
>JAURFZ010000155.1 GCA_030834045.1 Burkholderiales bacterium | reverse complement strand
GCCGATCAGGGCCTTGGCGGGCGCATGAGTTTTCATGTAGGAAGCTTCTTCTCCGACCCTGCGCCCACGGGTGCAGACCTTATTAGCCTGGTTCGGGTGCTCTACGACCACAGCGATGAGCGTGTCATGACCATTCTGAAGTCCGCCCGTCGCGCGCTGTCAGCCGAAGGCGGTTGGCTTTTATTGGCCGAGCCAATGTCCGGGACGCCGGGTGCCGAGGCCATGGGCGATGCCTATTTCGGTCTTTACCTTCTTGCCATGGGCAAGGGGCGGGCCCGCACTCCCCAAGAAATCGCGAAGCTGCTAGCCGCTGCAGGTTTTCAACGGGTTGAGTCCATTCCCACCCGGCTTCCCCTTCAAACAGGCCTGATGCGGGCTTATGCAGCGCCCGGTTGAGCCCGTTGCCGACAAATATCCAACAAAAGTTGTCAACGCCCATTGACAAGTCTGTTGAAAAGATTAGGATGGAAACTGTAAGCATAACTAGACAGCAAATTGGTCCATAAAAAATGACACAAAGAACCGCACAGGCTGTGGTGCTGGAGGCACCCCAAACACTCGACTGGCGTAGGCTGGCGCTCAGCGAGCCTGCGGCAGAGGACGTGGTTGTTCAAACGCTCTTTAGCGGTATCAGCACTGGCACCGAGCGGCTTTTCTACACTGGTGAAATGCCCAACTTTCCGGGCATGGGCTACCCCTTGGTTCCTGGTTATGAAACGGTGGCTCAGGTCGTCGAGCTGGGTTCTGGCGTAAGCGGCTTTAAAAAGGGCGATACAGTTTTTGTACCCGGTGCAAGCTGCTGGGGCCCTGTTCGTGGGCTCTTCGGTGGCGCGGGCGCGCAGCTGGTGGTGCCTGCATCGCGGCTGGTTCATCTGCGTGACGACCTGCAAGAGCAGGCCGTTTTGCTTGCCTTGGCTGCAACAGCCCATCACGCCATGAACAGTCACGCACTGCCCGACCTGGTGGTTGGGCACGGAACCCTTGGCCGTCTCACGGCTCGTCTTACCGTGGCGCTCGGCGGGCATCCCCTGGTCTGGGAAATTAACGCCGCTCGCCGTCAGGGCGCGCAGGGCTATCGGGTCGTGGCACCCGAAGAGAGCAAAGGCCAGCGTTTTCGAACCATCGTGGATGTCAGTGGCCACGCCGCAAGCCTTAACGACTGGGTTGCCCATCTGGCCCCGGGTGGCGAATTGGTGCTCGCAGGCTTTTACACCGACCCGCTTGCCATGAACTTTGTACCGGCCTTTCTTCGTGAGGCGCGACTGCGCGTGGCGGCGCAATGGCAGCCGGAAGACATGCTTGCTGTGCGCGGTCTGGTTGAAGAAGGAAGGCTTTCTCTGGACGGCCTGGTGACACACAGCCGTCCTGCGACCGAAGCCGCCGATGCATACACACAGGCCTTTGACGACCTGACTTGTTTGAAAATGGTTTTGGACTGGAGGAATCTGCAATGACAGCGAACGCCCAAGGCGCACCGATTCAGTTCATGATGAAGACACGGCTTAGTGCCGAGGCCGCCATGGAGCCCGATCCGGTTCATACGGGCCCTGTGACCAAGGAAACCCAAATTATTGCCATCTATGGCAAGGGTGGCATTGGCAAGAGCTTTACCCTCGCCAACCTTAGCTACATGATGGCTCAGCAGGGTAAGAAGGTCTTGCTAATTGGCTGCGACCCCAAAAGTGACACCACCTCGCTGCTTTTTGGTGGCAAGGCCTGCCCGACCATCATTGAGACCTCGTCGAAGAAAAAACTGGCTGGCGAAGAGGTTGCTATTGGTGATGTCTGTTTCAAGCGCGATGGTGTCTTTGCCATGGAACTTGGTGGGCCCGAGGTTGGCCGTGGCTGCGGCGGGCGCGGAATTATTCATGGCTTTGAGACCCTTGAAAAACTTGGCTTTCACGACTGGGGCTTTGACTATGTTCTGCTCGACTTCCTAGGCGATGTGGTCTGCGGCGGCTTTGGGCTGCCCATTGCGCGTGACATGTGCCAGAAGGTTATTGTCGTGGCCAGTAACGACCTGCAATCCCTTTACGTGGCCAACAATGTCTGTTCGGCCGTTGAGTACTTCCGCAAGCTTGGCGGCAATGTGGGTGTGGCCGGCATGGTCATTAACAAAGACGATGGCACCGGTGAGGCCGCAGCCTTTGCTGAGCGCGCGGGCATACCTGTGCTGTCGGCCATTCCAGCCAACGAAGACATTCGTCGCAAGAGTGCAGCCTACGAAATTATTGGCAAGCCCGACGGTCAGTGGGCCCCTGTGTTTGAAACCCTGGCAATGAATGTTGCGCAAGCCCCACCGGTACGACCCAAGCCTTTGTCGCAGGACGAGCTGCTTGGTCTTTTCTCGGGAGATGTTGTGGGCCGCAACGTGGTGCTCGAGCCTGCCACCGTGGTGGATATGGTGGGCCGCGAGACCGTGGTGAAACCCTCTTTGGAAGTGGTCTACGACCAAGCCTAAGGCCATGAACGCCCGTGCACCTATCCCCATCATTCCCGTTGAGTCGTTGAACTCAGCAGCTGGATCAGCGCGTGCTGGCTCTGTTCAGCCCTCGGACGTCACGGACTCGCACGGCGAGCGCGTGATTCCTTCGCGCGAGCGGGCGAGTTCGTTGGCCGAGGGCGCTTTGCGCGAAGCGAAAGCAGAGGGCACTCTAAGCGAAGCGAGAGCCGAGGGCGTCTCCTGCAACAACAAGCAAGAGCTTCATGCCGCCGCGAAAGCTGCTGGCAAGGCCGACACCCTTAACCAGTACGCCAAAGATTATCCCAAGGGCCCCCACGACCAGCCCCAAAGCATGTGCCCGGCCTTTGGATCTCTGCGTGTCGGTCTGCGTATGCGCCGCACGGCAACCATCTTGTCGGGCAGCGCCTGCTGTGTCTATGGCCTTACCTTCACATCGCATTTCTATGGCGCTCGACGAACCGTGGGTTATGTGCCCTTTAATTCCGAGTC
Source organism: Burkholderiales bacterium (assembly GCA_030834045.1). Classification (GTDB taxonomy): domain Bacteria; phylum Pseudomonadota; class Gammaproteobacteria; order Burkholderiales; family Burkholderiaceae_A; genus Hahnella. Next base: position 264 of record JAURFZ010000155.1, on the reverse strand, counting down.
GCTTGTAACGGGCAAACTCTTTGAGGATATTCGTGAGGCGGTCTACGCCCAGGCCGATCCCGAGCACCTTGATGCGCTCATCATTATTAATCTCTGCGTGCCTACTGCAAGCGGTGTGCCGCTGCAGCTCTTGCCCAAAGAAATCAATGGCGTTCGAATTATTGGCATAGACGTGCCCGGCTTTGGTGTGCCCACCCATGCCGAGGCAAAAGATGTCTTAGCAGGCGCCATGCTTCAGTACGCCATGGGCGAGGCCCAGGCAGG
>JAURFZ010000154.1 GCA_030834045.1 Burkholderiales bacterium | reverse complement strand
GTTGATTTCTTTGATGCCGTCCTCCTCTGGCACCTGAGCGAAGCCCTGCTCAATGCGCTCGCAGAGGGCGTCAAAGCGGGCCTGCATACGTTGCAACCGTTCAAACATGCGCGCATCAACCAAGGCCGCAACAGGCTTCCCGTCCTTTGTAATAACAAGATTGTCGTTGCGGTACTGCACTTTGTTCAGCATTTCTCCGAGATTCTGGCGGAAGGTGACGGCGCTGACTTCAGTAATCACAGGAATCTCCTTGCGATGAGGTGGTCCGGTTCTTGGGTGGCTTTAGGGCGGTTGTTAATGACCGTTATGATCATACTGGTGAGTATGGTTTATCTTGTTCGCAAGTACAAGCCAATTAAAGCCTGGCGCCAGCGACACCTGGTCTGCGCGCGTGGCCTTCGTTCTCTGCCAATTGCTGAGGCCATTGAAGGGGCCGCATTTGCACTGTTTGGCATTAGAATTGCTGAACTTTCACTGAGTAACTGCTGGTATTTTTAACACGAAATCAAGATCTTGAAGCCTTTTTGAACCATGACTGATACAGCAAAGCCTGTTGTTAACCACCTAACGGTTGAGACCACCATGCCCATTTTCTGGGCGGACCTGTCTCACCTGCCTGAGCATCTGTTGATGGCTCGGCAGGCCATTGACGAGCTGCGGGTGTCTCACCCCGATAGCGTTCAGTCGAATGTGAGGTCGGTTTACATGAGCCCATGGAAGAGCCATCAACTTAATGCCAAGCTTGTACCCATTTGCCAGACGGTTACCGACTACGCCAAGCAGGCGGCCTTGCAGCATATGAATACCGACCTTTCACGTTTGAACTGGGGTCTTCAGGTCACCGACTGTTGGGGCGCGGTTTACGAGGAGGCCGATCACACCATTCCTCACAGCCATTTTCCGTCGGACTTTTCAGCCGTGGTTTACCTTGAGGCGGAAGACGGTTGCGCGCCCATTGTGTTTGCAAACAAATTAGTGGTTCAGCGCAAGCCGCGCATGCTCATTATGTTTCCGAGTATGTTGGTGCATAGCGTGCGAAAGAGCACCGGTAATCGAGTGGTGCTGGCCATGAACATGCACAAGTTTCCAAGCTTTCCTCCGGCCGCCCCGCCGCCCGAAGAAGACCCAGCCAAGGCAGAGGCGCAGTCGGCGCCGTTACCGGGGGCTTAGTAGACCCCTAAACCCGTTCGGGCTTTTTGTTCCAAGGACTAGACCCCACTTAAAACAGTGTCTATTGAATTAATAATCTCAAAAGAATTTTCTTTAAGGGAGCAGACGATAGGACCCAGCCGCTTGGCTTGAATGGCAGCCGTCTCGAAGCTCATGAGGTGATGCGCCACCCCTTGTATTGCGACTTCGGGGCATAACCGCTCAGGTAGACTTTGAGGAAGTCTTTCGCGCTTTGTGATTGGAACAACTAACCGGGTTGGAAGTGCCGACAAGATGTCGCTTTGAACGTCGAGTAAAAATGGGAAACGCTGTGCAGACGCGCTATCGGTATTTAGGTGGACATCGAATTGCATACGTGTCACCAGGTTCGAAGGCCGTCAGACCAAGTGCCTTGGGCTTCTGTTTCCTCGGTCCAAAAACGAATAAATTCTTTGTGCTTTTCAGCAAATCGTCTAGCCGCCTCTTCTTTGGACTCTTCTTTTCTCGAACTACTTTTGATGAGTTGTTCGTAGAGGCTTGCTGAAAGAATGACGGTGTCTGGACGCCCATCCTTCGCCACAAGCACAGGGCCCTGCTTTGCCAGAGCGCAAATTGCTCCAAATCGATTTTTGGCTTCGGTTGCTGAGATTTTGTGGTCCATGCTTTTAGTTTAGCTAAATTAGCCATTCGGCGGTGCGCGGACAGTTCTTGTTTTAGAATTTCGGTGACGGTTTACCGAATTTTCATGGGCGATAGAGCAAGAGTGTCGATCCACCCATGGAACTCTGAAGCCGTCTACGCGTTAAGGACCCTTGCCGATTGTCCTTGTGACTTAATTAGTTACACCCTCGTGTAAGCGCCGTGCCCGAGGGGACTGCTTTACCTGCTCTTGTTTCTCAACGTAGATATCCAGCAGCTTGCGAATCATGGGTTGATACCCGGTACGGTGCTTCATTGCCTCAGACTTAAAAAAAGCAAGGCTCTTTTTGCTAAGTAGAAGCGTGACTTTCACGCCCTCCTCGCGGTATACAAGATCACTTGCGGGGGGCAAAAAGTCTGAAATAACACGAACTCTGCCAAGGGGCTCATCGCTGTATTTTGTTTTCCCGGTCATAAATAGCCTTGATCCTTCTGCTGGTCCCAATCGAAAGCGGCTCTTTTCACAGCAGAAAGTAGAGCACCGAATAGCCATACTTTAAACCATACTAAGTCGTATGGCCTATGTCTAAATTGAGACAGTCTCGGGCATCCAGCTCTTTCCCCTAGCCCTCTACCACTCTCGGCAAAAAGACCTCTGGTTTTCGCCCTTTCAGGCAGAATGGGGCATGGCGCTTCAACCCGTTCCCCTTTTTCCCCTCGGGGCAGGTCTTTTCCCAGACGGGCTTCTGGCGCTGCGTATTTTCGAGGTGCGCTACCTGGATATGGTGAAGCGTGCTTTAAAGGAAAAGACAGGCTTTGGGGTGATTTTGTTAAGTGAGGGCTCGGAGGTTCGCGCCCCCGACAAAACCGAGCGGTTTCATTCCGTAGGTACCATGGCCGAAATTGTGGATGCCGATGCCCTTCAGCCGGCCCTCCTTCTTCTGCGCTGCAAGGGCGGAGAAAGGTTTCGCGTTGAGGCCAGCCATCAGGCGAAGTATGGGCTTTGGATGGGCGATGTGGTGCCTATTGCTAATGACCCGGTGGTTGCCATTCCCCCAGACCTGCAGCCCGCCGCGAACCGCCTGGGCCAGCTTATTGCCGCCTTTCAGAAGAAGGGCGCCTCGGAGGAACAGATACCCATTTACCGGCCCTACCGTCTAGACGAATGCGGCTGGGTGGCAAACCGCTGGGCCGAAATGCTGCCCTTTGGCATGGCCCAACGCCAAGAACTGCTTGAGGAAATGAACCCTGAGGCAAGGCTGCGTGCAGTGGTGGGCAGCATGGGAGATTTGTTTGAGGAGTGAGGCCCTAGAGGGCGATCTCTCTTAATTCTGGTAGATCGTCTGGCAATGGAAACTCCTCTTCATAAAAAGGAAGCGATAGTGACGAAGGCCACGCAAACAAGGGACACGACGAAGGCGTCTACACCGGGGGCGTTGCGTCGTCCTGCCTACCCTTTT
>JAURFZ010000153.1 GCA_030834045.1 Burkholderiales bacterium | reverse complement strand
TTAAAGGCTTCTCGTCAAGCACCAGGCCATGGCTCAAAAGGCCAAGTCCCTTCGCGGTAAGCTCACCCTCCACCCGCACCAGGTACTCCTTCTCAATGAGCCTGTCCTGACCAATGAGTTGACGGGCAATGACGCCGTCCTGAGTTAAAACCAGAAGGCCTGTGGAATCGATGTCCAAGCGGCCCGCAGGTGCAAGCCCGCGAACGCTTGGGCGAATAAGCTCGGCTGCCGCCGGGTAGCGGTGGTCGTCATCGGCGTGCGAGACATAGCCTATGGGCTTGTTAAGCAGAAGCGTCTGGCGTGAGGATTGCTGGGCGCGGGCCTTGGCAGCAAGGCCAACCGTCTGACTTGGATGCGCCTTGGCTCCAAGCTCGGTAACGGGTTTTTCATCAACGAGTACAAGGCCCTGTTCAATGTAGCGGTCGGCCTCGCGCCGCGAACAGATTCCTCGTTCGGCTAAAAGCTTAGAAACCCGAACGAGACCGTCGTTTTCAGGCATCAACCTTCACAGCCAGTCGGCCACGCACCTGGCCATCAAGAATACGACCCGCCATGGCAATGGCCTCTTCTAGGTGAATGTCGTGGGTCATGGCCTCAAGCTTGTCCATAGGAAGGTCTCGTGCCAGTTCGCTCCAGGCTTGGTCGCGCTGAGCGCGTGGCACCGAGACACTGTTGATGCCATAAAGGCTTATGCCCCGAAGAATGAAGGGCGCAACGGTGGAGGGGAAGTCCATGCCCTGGGCAAGACCGCAGGCAGCAACCGCCCCGCAGGACTGGGTTGCAGCGCAGGCATTGGCAAGAGTGTGGCTTCCAACCGAGTCAACAACCGCTGCCCACCGCTCTTTCTGAAGGGGCTTACCGGGGGCGCTAAGCTCGGCCCGGTCAATGACCGACTGGGCACCAAGGCTTTTCAAATAGCCCTCTTCCGATAACCGTCCGGTTGAGGCCACCACCTTAAAACCTTTGTTTGCAAGAATGGCAACGGCCACACTGCCCACGCCGCCTGCTGCGCCTGTTACCAAGACCTCGCCCTGGTTCGGGCTTAGGCCGTGGCGTTCCAGGGCCTGGATGCAGAGCATGGCGGTGTAACCGGCCGTGCCAATGGCCATGGCCTGGCGCGACGTTATGCCCTGCGGTTTATGAATAAGCCAATCGGCCTTTACGCGCGCCTTTTCGGCAAGGCCGCCCCAGTGACTCTCGCCCACCCCCCAGCCGTTCAGAATAACCTCATCGCCAGGCTTGAAAAGGGGGTCTGCCGATTCCAAGACCTTGCCCGCAAAGTCGATGCCGGGCACCATCGGGTACTTACGAACCACTGGCGAGCGGCCAGTAATGGCAAGGCCATCTTTGTAGTTCAGCGTGGAGTAATCCACCTTCACAAGTACATCGGGCCCCTCGGTAACGGGCAAGGCTGAGTCTTCAAGAGTCTGAAGCCTGGCCTGTGGGATTTTTTCATCGTCGGATTTGGTTAAAACAATGGCGCGAAACATCTTGTCGAACTCCTCTTGTAGAAGGGCTACACTCTTAGGCCTATGATGACAGATTCGCTTCTTACCCCTTCAGCAGGCCCTGCCTCGGGCATGTCTGCGAAGCCAACAACGGCTTTCGAGTTTCCTCTTCAGGATTCCTCGGGGGAGGTCTGTCTTCGGCAGGCCTGGGCGAGTCTGCCCGAACCTATTAGCGCGGACGAAAAAGAAAGTCTTCTTCACGACATTCGCAGACTTCTGCGCGAACGCAACGCCGTCTTGGTGGCTCACTATTACGTTGATGGGGTTATTCAAGACCTTGCCACCGAGACGGGTGGCCTGGTGGCCGACTCCCTTGAGATGGCTCGTTTTGGTCGTGACCACACGGCGCAGACCCTGGTTGTGGCCGGCGTGCGTTTCATGGGCGAGACCGCCAAAATCTTGAGCCCGGAAAAAACCGTGCTCATGCCCGACCTGCAGGCGAACTGCTCGCTCGACCTGGGATGCCCGGCCGAGGCTTTTTCGCAATTCTGCGACGCCCATCCCGATCGCACTGTGGTCGTCTATGCCAACACCAGTGCTGCAGTAAAGGCCCGTGCCGACTGGATGGTGACGAGCTCTTGCGCGGTCTCCATTGTGAAGCACCTGCATGCGCAAGGCGAAAAAATTCTCTTTGCGCCCGATCGTCATTTGGGCCGCTACGTGGCCGAGCAGACCGGGGCCGATATGCTTTTGTGGGAGGGTCATTGCATTGTGCATGACGAGTTCAAGGCGGTGGAGCTTGCCAGCCTGAAAGCGCGTCACCCCGAATCCATAGTGCTTGTGCACCCCGAGGCACCCGCCAGCGTCATTGCCCTTGCCGATCGTGTTGGCTCAACCACTGCCATGATTAACGCCGTTGTTGAAAACGATGCCAAGAGCTTTATCGTTGCAACCGATCAAGGCATCTTGCATCGCATGCGGCAGCTTGCCCCTGAAAAGACACTCATCGAGGCACCCACCGCAGGAACCAGCGCCACCTGCAAAAGCTGCGCCCATTGTCCTTGGATGGCCATGAATGGCCTGAAGGCGCTTCGCAATGCCCTCGCGAGTTCAGGTGCGCCTTATGAAATTAACGTCCCCGCTGAAACGGCAGAAAAGGCCGTGAACTGCATCCATCGCATGCTGGCCTTTACGGTCTTAGGGTCGGGTGGCGCTTCAACCACTGCCTCGGCAGCCGGTCTTATCCCTCACATTGGTGCCGCTTAGCTTTTCCACAAACGAGAGTCTGGACGAAGCCATTGCACGCAATGTGCTTGATGCGCTTCGCGAAGACATTGGCACGGGCGATCTCACGGCAGATCTTCTCCGCGGTTCGGGTATGTCGTCAACTAAGGCAGAGGCTCGGGTCTTACTTCGTGAACAGGCAGTGGTCTGCGGCAGACCTTGGTTTGATGCCTGTTTTGCAAGACTTGATGAGGCGGTTGATGTTCAGTGGAATGTCAGCGAGGGTGAGGAGGTGGCGGCCAATGAAGTGGTCTGCCGTATCTCAGGCTCAATGACCGCATTGGTGACCGCTGAGCGCTCGGCCCTTAATTTTCTTCAGATGCTCTCGGGCGTTGCAACCCAGACCCGCCGCTATGTCAAGGCTATTGAGGGTTTAAGTCCCAACCCAAGGGGATGCAGAATTCTAGACACCCGCAAGACCTTGCCTGGGCTGCGTCATGCCCAGAAGTATGCGGTGCGTATGGGGGGCGGAACCAACCATCGGCTTGCCTTGTGGGATGCCATTTTGGTGAAAGAAAATC
>JAURFZ010000152.1 GCA_030834045.1 Burkholderiales bacterium | reverse complement strand
CTCCGGTTCTCGGGGCACGTCCATGAGGCATAAATGTTTCTTGGAATCCTGGCTGCCCCTGAAGATCTTGAATGGACGCCTGCCATTTACTTGCGACGATTGGAGACACTGCATACCCTTGCTCGGCGATCTCAATGGCTGGTCCGAGTAATTCATCCAAAGAAAGGCTTCCCCATCTGGAATGAAGGGCCTGCCAGCCTGCGACCGCACCGGGAACTGTGACCGTATCCCAGCCCCGCATGGGGCGCCTAACCTCATCATTGCCTGCAAGGCCGTATTTGCCCTCGAAATAGTCAAACGACCAGCTCTTCGGGGAATGACCTGAGGCATTAAGGCCATGCAACCCCTCCCCGTCCCAGACGATAGCGAAGCAGTCGCTACCGAGGCCATTTGATACAGGTTCAACAATACATAAAGCGGCCGCCGCTGCAATCGCAGCATCCACTGCATTGCCTCCCATTTGCATGGCCCGAAGACCTGCCTGCGCCGCAAAGGGATGGGAAGTAGCGCAAACACTTCTCCCCATCACAGGTAGACGTGTTGTGGGATATGGGTTTACCCAATTAAACATCGATCACTATTGGAAAAGAAAGGAATTGGTCTTCTTCGCAAGAAGTCTGGAGATCGAGGCACTACTCGAAAAAGGACGCCGATTGAAAGGGGGGCGCCTCTTGGTCTTTTATGGAGAGGATCGGTCGCACGGCAATCTGCTCAAGGGGCCAATTTATGCCGATGTCCGTATCATTCCAGTTTATGGCGCACTCAAGGCGCGGCGCATAAAAGTCGGTGGTCTTGTAAAACACCTCTGCGAATTCGGACAGGGTGAGGAAACCGTGGGCAAACCCCGGTGGGATCCAAAGCTGCTTGTGGTTGTCGCTTGAGAGCGTCTCGCCTACCCAGCGACCAAACGTTGCAGAGCCTTTACGAATGTCCACCGCGACATCAAAAATTTCACCGGCCACCACCCGCACAAGCTTGCCCTGGGCCTGAGGTGCGAGCTGGTAATGAAGGCCCCGCAGTACTCCTTGCCGACTTTTAGAATGATTGTCTTGTACGAATTCTTGACGCAGGCCGAGGGCTTTGGCTAGCTCAAGTGCGTTGTAGCTTTCAAAAAAGAACCCGCGGTCATCGCCATAAACCTTGGGCTCAATAAGCATGACATCTGGGATGGCAGTTGGTGAAATATTCATGAGGCTTATGAGCCCTCTTGAAGAAGCCGTTGCAGGTACTGGCCGTAGCCGTTTTTAAGCAAAGGCTGGGCAAGGCGACCAAGCTGCTCGGCATCAATCCACTGCTGGCGGTAGGCAATTTCTTCCGGGCAGGCAACCTTAAGCCCTTGCCGTTTTTCAATGGTAGCGATGAACTGACTGGCCTCAATAAGGCTGTCATGAGTTCCAGTGTCGAGCCAAGCAAACCCTCGGCCCATAAGCTCCACATTAAGGGCGTTGGCCTTAAGGTAGCAACGGTTAAGGTCGGTAATTTCCAGTTCACCGCGGGCCGAAGGCTTAAGGGACTTCGCGAAATCGACAACCCGGTTGTCGTAGAAATACAGCCCTGTAATGGCAAAGTTACTTTTGGGTTTCAAGGGCTTCTCCTCGATGGAAAGCACCTTGCCCGTCGGGTCGAACTCAGCCACACCATAACGTTCAGGGTCATGCACATGGTAGGCAAAAATACTTGCACCCTGGTCGCGTGACTTGGCATTAGCAAGTAAAAGGTTTAGCTCGTGGCCGTAAAAAATATTGTCTCCGAGAACCAGCGCGCTGGGCTGCGAGCCAACAAAAGATTCCCCAATAAGAAAAGCCTGTGCAAGACCGTCCGGACTGGGTTGCACCGCATATTGAATATTCATACCCCACTGGTTGCCATTGCCTAAAAGCTGTTCGAACCGGGGTGTATCGGCGGGGGTGCTAATTAGCAAAATATCTTGAATTCCAGCCAACATAAGTGTGGCCAAAGGGTAGTAGACCATGGGCTTGTCGTAGACGGGCAGTAACTGCTTGCTAATGGCAAGCGTTGCGGGATGAAGTCGCGTGCCAGCCCCACCGGCAAGTAGAATACCTTTGCGAGCCTTTAAGGTTTTTTTATTCATTGATTCTTGGAAAATAAGTTTATGGAATTTAGTTAAGGCTCAGTTTCTGTAGAAGGTTCAGCCCCAGAACGCCTCCGACCCCAATACTAACAATAGCGATAACCGAGCTTAAGGCCAACATCGACAGGCCACTAAGCCCATGGCCAATGGTGCAGCCCATGGCCACCACCCCTCCAATACCCATCAGCGCCGCCCCAAGCAGATGCAGCGCAAGGTCTTGGGTTGAGGCAAAGCCCTGCCAGCGGAAGCTGCCAGAGCGCAGGGCCGCCGCCGCCGCCCCAGCTACTGTGCCAATGACAGTGGCCACTGCAAAGCTTAAGAATTGAGATGTATCACTGTAGTAAAGAAAAAGCTCAAGACTGTAGGAGAGGGGCGCCACAAAGGTGAGGCTTTCTGGGCCCCGTGTGTTGGTTGCAAGGTAGGCCTCCTCAAGCGTCTCGGGATGCTCGACAATAAAACCAAGCCAGCCGGTTACAAGCCATCCTGCAGCCACACAAAGGCCAATAACAGCGCCGGCCAGCCATTGGCCCGCAGTTAATCTGCGACCGGGTAGGCCCTTCAGAAGAGCCCAAAAAACAAGCCCTAAAAATGCAACCAGAACAAGGCCGCGGCCTTGTTCGGAATTCAGGCCAGATAAAGCTTCAAGAAGGCTGGGTAGGTCTTGACGACTTGGGAGGTCGATGTAGATGCGATCGACCGTCTGGCTTCGCCAGACCGCCGTAAGGCCCCGAAGCGTTGCAAAGGCGGCTATACCCATGACCAGAAAAACAACCAGGGCCTTTAAACTACCCTCGCCAATTCGAATAAGGTTACGGCTTCCGCAGCCCGAGGCAAGCGCCATACCCACCCCAAACACGAGCCCGCCTACGACATTGGAGAGCCACAAAAGGCGAGAGCTGGTGTAGAAGCTGTCTTCATCATTAATAAGACTGAACTGAACGAAGATCTGCACCAGAAAAACCGCCACCACCACGGACAAGAGCCACAGCCGCATGCGCTGCCCATTGCCCATAAGCTGAAGGTCGGAGATTGCCCCGATGGTGCAGTATCGACTGACCTGACAGGCCATACCGAACACGAGGCCGATGAGAAGACCGCCGAAGACAACCCAGGCCTGCAAGACCTTGACCTGCTCAGGTTCAACCATATGAAAAGCCCTGCTTTAGTTTTTTGATGGCCC
>JAURFZ010000151.1 GCA_030834045.1 Burkholderiales bacterium | reverse complement strand
AAACGCCCATGGTTCGTCTGCTTGTGCTGCTTGAGCTTATTGCACGCAAAGACGCCCCGTTTACTTTGCAGAACCTGGTGCAAGACACCCAATGGCCTAAGCCCTCGCTCCACCGGATGCTTGCCCAGCTCGAGGCCTCTGGCCTTTTGCAGCGCGACCTTAAAGGCCGCCACTACAGCACCGGCCAGCGTCTTACACGACTCGCTGAGAATGTTCTGCTGAACAGTACAACCCGTGCGGCAAGGCATCGGGTCTTGCGGCTGCTTGTTGATCAGGCGGGCGAGAGCTGCAATTTGACAAGTTTTTCAGCTGGTGAGGTGCTCTACCTTGATCGCGTTGAAACCGCTGCCCCATTGCGGTTTTATCTGCACTCGGGCTCACGCGTTCCCGCGCACTGCTCGGCCACGGGTAAGCTCTTTTTAAGCCAGATGACGCCAAGCCAACGTCAGAAACTCTGGGATGCTGGGCCTTTGGAGCGATTCACCGACCGCACCCTTGTGGATATTGACCGGCTTGATGAAGAAATCGCCAAGGTGCGCGGCCAAGGTTTTGCCATTGATGACGAAGAGTTCCTTCCCGGCCTGCTTTGCATTGGCGTACTTGTGCCAAGCCTAGACACCAAGGACAACAAGACCAACATGGGCATCGCCCTGCAGGCGCCCAAGGTTCGATTCAGCCTTGAGCGTGCCATGCAATGCCTACCCCTTTTAGAAAATGCTGCGCAGGCGCTTTCGCGAATTAACCAATCTGCTTCCAACGACGAGGACGAGCTGTTATGAACCTGGCTGACCCACAGAGCTTAAATAAGGAGCAGTCCATGACCCCAGGCCTACCCGCCCACGAGCTTACCGAGGCGGTCTCCATTTTTGGCCATCCCATCCCCATTCGTGTGGCTGTTCTTAAGGAGCGAAGCGAGCACGTGCCAGCAATCGACTCGGTATACAAGTTCAACCCCCAGGTGACTGCGGCCATTCTTGCAGGCTTTGCTCATAATCGACGCGTCGCTATTCAGGGCCGACATGGCAGCGGAAAGTCCACTCATATTGAGCAGGTGGCTGCGCGCCTTAACTGGCCCTGTCTGCGACTTAACCTCGATGGCCACATTACACGGCCCGACCTGCTCGGAAAAAACGTGATTACCCTGCGTGATGGAAAGCAGGTTACCGACTTCGAGGAGGGTCTTCTTCCCTGGGCCATTCAACAGCCCATGGCCCTTATTCTTGATGAATACGATGCAGGAAGGCCCGAGATACTTTTTGTAATTCAACGCCTGCTCGAACGCGACGGCCAGCTGGTTATGCCCGATCAGAACCGGGTTATTACACCCCACCCTTTCTTTCGTATCTTTGCCACTATGAATACGGTTGGGCTTGGAAATTTATCGGGGCTCTACCACGGGACCCAGCTTCTCAACCATGCTCAGCTCGACCGCTGGAATATTATGGCAACGCTTGATTACTTGAAGGCCGATGACGAAATGGCCATCGTGACCGCGCGTGTTGCCGAGTTCGCAAGCCCTGACCGCCAGTCCATGCTGCGTCAGATGGTGGCCCTCGCGGAGCTCACACGTGAGGGTTTTGCAACCGGCGAGCTCTCAAGCCTGATGTCGCCGCGAACGGTTATTAGCTGGGCAGAGAACGTCTTGGTATTCCATAGCCTTGACCTTGCCTTTGCCTTGAGCTTTTTGAACCGCTGCGAAGAGCCCGAGCGCATGATTGTGGCCGAGTATTTTCAGCGTTGTTTTGGCCGCCAGCTGGCTTACGAGAAGTCCTCGTAGACGCTTTGCCGGCGCAACACTAAAAAAATTACTGCAGTTACACACACGGTTACTTAACCCACCTGGCAACCATGACCTCTTGCGTTGACGAACTTTTGCACGATGAGATCGGAGGAGCCGTCATTCGCAGTCTGGCAGGCAATGCCGAGCTTCGGCTTGCCCCGTTCACGCTCTACCTCGGGCAGCTTCCGCTTGCCGAGGCTGCCGCCCATCATCAAACGGTGAACCCTAGCCTTGTCTCTGCTCGTGCGCAGGTGGACGGCTTTGCCTTAAGAGCCCGTTTTAGCGAGCCCAGTCTTCATGCGCAGTTTTGGCCGGACACCGAGACCGCTCAATTGGTCTACGAGTGCCTGGAGCAGCTGCGTGTCGAGAGCCTTGTGCCTGAGCAGTGGCCAGGCATGCGAAGCAACCTGCAGGCGCAGTTTGAAGACTGGATGCAACAGGTGATTGACTCGGGACTTGCCGAATCAGACGCGGGTATGTTGATTCTGACCGTGGCCACCATGGTCTGGACCCGACTGAACTCCCAGCCCATTCCCGACAAAATTGGCGATTGGATTGAATCCACTCGAGCCAACCTTGGTCCGGTGCTCGGTGACTGGCTCTATAGGCTACGCAAGGCGCAGAACAACCAGACGGCCTACGCCCCGGTAAACCAGGCGATTGCGCTTTGGGTAGCAAAGGCTCTGGCAGAGCTTCCTGACATTCCAAAAGACAAGAAAAAGCGGCTGGCAAGCCGTAACGGGCTTGCCTTTCGCCTTCCTCAGAGCGGAGCACCCATTGCCTTTTTGGGGGGCTCAAGCGCCATCACACACGGAACGGGCCGCCACGACAAGAACGCCGATCGCTACAAGGTGTTTACTCATGCCTACGACGAAGAGGTGAGGCCCTTGGACATCGTGCGCACCGACGAACTGCAACGCTTGCGCAGCGATATGGATGCTTCGATTCGAGGGCAACAGTTTCACCTGCCTCGACTGATTCGTCAGCTTCGACAATGGCAATTGATTGCGGCAAAGCCTGTCTGGGAGACTGCTGAAGAATCGGGCATTCTCGATACACGGCTTGCCCACAAACTGGTAACAGAGTTTAACGACCATCGGCTTTTTCAGTCGGTGCACGAGACTCCAACGGTCGACACAAGCTTCACCCTACTGATTGATTGCTCGGGCTCCATGAAGGGTCTTGCCAGCGACCTTTCTATCTACGTAGACCTCCTGTGTCGGGCTGCTGAGCGCGCGGGTCTTTCGACCGAGGTGCTTGGCTACACCACGGTACGGTGGAACGGCGGTCGATCACAGAAACTCTGGCAACAAGAGGGATGCCCAGGTAAGCCTGGGCGGCTTGCCGATCGTCGTCATATTGTGTTTAAGAGCTTTGACCGCAGTTGGCGCGATGCGCGCATGAACCTAGCCGGACTGCGCAAGGTTGATCTCTTCAAGGAGGGCATTGACGGGGAGGCACTGCAATGGGCGGCAGCCAGGCTTGCCATGCAGTCCAGTCGTCGCAAAGAGCTTTTGGTG
>JAURFZ010000150.1 GCA_030834045.1 Burkholderiales bacterium | reverse complement strand
TGTGCAGTACGTGGCGGTGGGCCGCCGAGCATGGCATGCTGGGGAGTCGGTCTTTGAAGGGGAAAAAGACTGCAATAATTTTTCGATTGGCATTGAGCTTGAAGGCACCGACGATCAGCCTTACGAGCCACGACAAATTGAACTGCTTGCCGCGCTGCTTTCAGAGTTATCCCAGCATATCCCCAGCTTATCCACAGTCACTGGGCACTCCACCATTTCACCTGGCCGCAAGACCGACCCAGGCAGCCTTTTCGACTGGCCACTCTTAGCCCGCGAGCTGCAGCGTTTGCGACCGACATTACGCTGCAGCCCATAGCCTATAAAAAACCGTCTGGGATCCAGCAGGCCTGGAGGCAATTGACAGGTCAGATACGTCCGAACCGACGCTATATCGAAGAAAAATTTTTTTTTCCTTAAGGGGCCTACCTCTGGGCAGGGTTGAGGGATTTTCTAGGGATTATCCTAGGCCTAAAGCTTGCTCTTAGATGCCTTCCACTACTAGAATTAGTACTTATGACGGCTTGTCTGTACTACCGGTAGTGTGTTGGGGAAACCCGAGCGCTCAGTGCAAATGAAAGCTGTTTTGTCATTGTCACGGTATGCGGCGGCTTCATTGTCTGCATTCCTCTTGTTTTAAATTTCCCGCCTAAGGAGAAAAGAGCCATGCAACGGGCCGCCCAATCCACCGAGACCAGCCAGTCAAGTTCGGGTCATCTATCCAGCCTGACCGATTCAAAAACCAGTCAGCGCGAGCAGGGCATGTCCACCCATGCCAGCCTGAGCGACATTAAGGTTATTCGCCGCAATGGCGCTGTGGTTAGCTTTGAGGCACCCAAAATCACCGTTGCCCTTACCAAGGCCTTTCTTGCGGTGCAGGGTGGTCAGGGCGCAGCCAGCGCCAGGGTGCGTGAGGTCACCGAGGCGCTAAGCGCCTCGGTTGTTGCAGCACTGTTGCGCAGGCTTCCCGCCGGTGGCACGGTTCATATTGAAGACATTCAAGACCAGGTTGAGCTTGCGCTTATGCGTTCCGGTGAGCATGAAATCGCGCGGGCCTATGTGCTCTATCGGGAAAAACGCTCTCAGGAGCGCGCAAGCAAGGTCAAGCAAGACACCGTCGAACACAGCCTCTCCATGCTGGTTGATGGCCGGTCGGTTCCGCTTGACCAGGCCTGGCTTAAGGGCTTAATCGCAGATGCCTGCCTTGGGCTTGACGATCAGGTCAGCGCGCCACAGGTTCTTGCCGACACGCTGAAGAACATCTATGACGGTGTACCCATCGATGAAATTGAAAAATCCGCCATTCTGGCGGCACGTGCGCTAACCGAAAAGGACCCCGCCTATGCAAAAGTCAGTGCCCGGCTGTTGTTGCACACCATTCGCAAGGAAATCCTGGGGTCAGAGATCCCGCAGGCCGAGATGGCGTCTCGCTACGTCGACTACTTCCCCCGCTACATCAAGAAGGGCATTGAGATCGGTCTATTAAACGACGACCTTGCCCGTTTCGACCTCAAGCGCATGGCCCAGGCCATTGTGGCCGACCGTGATCTGCAGTTTGACTACCACGGCCTGCAGACCCTCTACGACCGTTACTTTCTTATTGACCGCAACGACACCTTCTCGGGTGAGGGCCGTCGTATCGAGATGCCGCAGGCGTTCTTTATGCGGGTTGCTATGGGCCTGGCCATTGCAGAAATTAATCGCGAAGACAAGGCCATTGAGTTTTACCAACTGCTCTCGAGCTTCGACTTCATGAGCTCAACACCCACTCTCTTCAACAGCGGAACCACCCATTCCCAGCTGTCTTCCTGCTACCTCACCACCGTGGCCGATGACCTCGATGGCATTTACGAGGCCATCAAAGAAAACGCACTTTTAGCGAAGTACGCCGGTGGCTTGGGCAATGACTGGACTCCGGTGCGAGCGCTGGGCAGCCACATTAAGGGAACCAACGGAAAGAGCCAGGGTGTTGTTCCCTTCTTAAAGGTAGTCAATGACACCGCGGTGGCTGTTAATCAGGGCGGTAAGCGCAAAGGCGCTGTCTGCACCTACCTCGAAAGTTGGCACCTTGATATTGAAGAATTTCTCGAGCTGCGTAAAAACACCGGTGATGACCGGCGTCGCACCCACGACATGAATACGGCCAATTGGATTCCAGATCTGTTCATGCGTCGCGTTATGGAAAAAGGCAGCTGGACGCTTTTCTCGCCCAGCGACGTGCCCGATCTTCACGAGAAGGTGGGAAAAGCCTTTGAAGAGGCCTATGTTGCCTACGAGGCGAAGGCCGAGCGCGGGGAGATTCGGCTATCCAAAACAATTCAGGCCAGTGCCCTTTGGCGCAAGATGCTCACCATGCTCTTTGAAACGGGCCACCCCTGGATTACCTTCAAAGACCCCTGCAACATTCGTAGTCCGCAGCAGCATGTGGGCGTCGTGCACAGCTCAAACCTGTGCACCGAAATTACCCTCAACACGAACGACTCCGAAATCGCCGTTTGTAACCTTGGGTCGGTGAACCTGGTGCATCACCTCAAACCCACCAAAGAGGGCGGTCTTGAGCTCGACCATGCCAAGCTTAAGACCACCATTGGTACGGCCATGCGCATGCTCGATAACGTCATTGACATTAACTACTATGCTGTGGCCAAAGCCCGCAATGCCAATCTGCGTCACCGGCCGGTCGGCCTGGGCATCATGGGTTTTCAAGAGTCCCTGCATGCCATGCGCATCCCCTATGGCAGCGAGCGAGCGGTTGAGTTTGCTGACCAGTCCATGGAAATGGTCTGTTACGAGGCCTACTGGGCATCAACCGACCTGGCCGAAGAACGCGGGGCCTATTCCAGTTTCAAGGGCTCCCTCTGGGACCAAGGCATCCTTCCGCTCGACACCCTCGACCTTCTTGAAAAAGAGCGCGGTGGATATGTTGAGGTTGATCGCCGGGCAAGGCTCGACTGGGCCGCCTTGCGTGCGCGTATTGGCGCCTACGGCATGCGCAACTCCAACTGCGTGGCCATTGCTCCCACGGCAACCATCTCTAATATCGTCGGAATCTCCGCCTCCATCGAACCCACCTACCAAAACCTTTATGTGAAGTCGAACCTTTCTGGAGAATTCACAGTGGTCAACGAGACCATGGTTCGCGACCTTAAAGCGCTTGGGCTCTGGGATGAAGTTATGGTGGCCGACCTCAAGTACTTTGACGGCAGCCTTGCAAAGATCGATCGCGTACCGGCCGAGCTTCGCGAACTCTACGCCACAGCCTTCGAGGTGGATACCAAGTGGATGGTCGAGTGTGCCGCGCGTCGTCAGAAGTGGATCGACCAGGCCCAGTCGCTCAATATCTACATT